>NZ_VDFS01000017.1:172980-191265 GCF_006151955.1 Georgenia sp. 311
CGCCTGCGGCAGCACCTCGGCGGCGTCGCCGACGACGCCGAAGTCGGCGAGCTCGAAGATCGGGGCCTCGGGGTCGGTGTTGACGGCGACGATGGTCTGCGCGGCCCGCATCCCGACGGTGTGGTGCACGGCGCCGGAGACGCCGACGCCGATGTAGAGCCGCGGCGCGATGGTGGCGCCGGTCTGGCCGACCTGCGCGGAGTGCTCGCGCCAGCCCTCGTCGGTGACGTCGCGCGTGGCGCCGACCGCGCCGCCGAGCAGGGCGGCGAGCTCCTCGACGGCGGTGAAGTCCCCGTCGGTCCCGCGGCCGCCGACGACGACGGCCTGGGCCTCGGTGAGCGGGACCTCCCCGGTCCGGGGGTGGACGGTGCGCTCGACGACGGTGACCGCGCGGGCGCGCTCGGAGAAGGTCACCGGCACCGGGAGGACCTGCGGCTCGAGCGGCTGGGCCGCCGGCTCGGCGGTGACGGCCGTCGGGCGCAGCGCGATGACGGGCACGCCGCGCGTCACGGCGCAGACGGTGTCCCAGGTGGCGGCGAAGGCGGTCTTGGCGGCGGCGAGCGTGCCGTCGGGCCGCACCTGGACGCCGTCGGCGTCGACGATCGCTCCGGAGCCGAGCGCCACGGCGAGCCCCGCGGCAAGCTCCTTGCCGGCGTAGGTCGACACGAGGAGGACGGCGCGCGGCCCGGTCGCGGCGACGACGGCGGCGACGGCCTCGGTCGCGACGGGCGCGAGCTGGGGGGCGAGACCGCCGAGGTCGGGCACGTGGACGGCCGCGACGCCGAAGCGGCCGAGCTCGCGCAGCGCGGCCTCACCGGGGGCCTCGGCGCCGAGCCAGACGGCCGCGACGGGCCCGCCGTCGGCGATGCCGCGCGCCGCGGTGAGCACCTCGGCGCTCGGCGGCGTGGGCATGCCGTCCTGGTGGTCGACGACGACGAGCACGGGTGCCTGGGTCATGGTGCCTTCCTGGAGCATGGGTGGGCGGCCGTCAGACGAGCCGGGACTCGATGAGGAACTCGGCGAGCTGCCGGCCGCCGTCGCCGGAGTCGGTGACGATGCGGCCCTGCTCGCGGGCGGCGCGCGGCTCGGCGGACAGGACGGTCGTCGCCGGGGTCGCGTCGGCCAGCCCGAGGTCGGCGAGCGACCACGTGTCCACCGGTTTCTTGCGGGCGGCGCGGATGGCCTTGAACGCCGGGTAGCGCGGCTCGTTGGCCTGGTCGGTGACCGACACGAGAGCCGGGAGCGGGGACTCGAGGACCTCGACGGCGTCGCCGATGTCGCGGCGCACCCGCACCCCTCCCCCGGTGACGGACAGCTCGGTGGCCAGCGTGAGCTGGGGCAGGCCGAGCTCGGCGGCGAGCGCGGTGGGCAGCATGGAGGTGAGCCCGTCGAGGGCGGCCATGCCGGTGACGACGAGGTCGACGGGCCCCACGGCCCGGACGGCGGCGGCGAGGACGCGGGCGGTCGTGACGACGTCGGCGCCGGCGAGGGCGTCGTCGCTCACGTGGACGCCGCGGTCGGCACCCATCTGCAGGGCGCGGCGGACGGCGTCCTCGGCGTCGTCGGGGCCCATGGTGAGGGCGACGACCTCACCGCCGTGCGCCTCGACGAGGCTGACGGCGGCCTCGACGGCGTTCTCGTCCAGCTCGTTGAGGACGTCGTCCAGGCCGCGCACGGTACGGCCGTCGTCGTCCAGCGCGCGCTCGGACTGGACATCGGGGACATGCTTGACGCACACGACGATCCTCATGGGACCAGCCTGCCACCTCCGGGGGCCCGGCGCCGATCCCGCAGCCCTTCCACCCGACGATCGGCGGGTGCCGCGAGGACCTGAGCGGTGCGGCGCGGGGCTCTTGTCACTCGGCGCCGTGACTTACCGACCTCCACGTGGTGCGAGAATGGATCACCATGAGCATGACCGCTTCATCCGTTTGCACGACCCCCGCTGCCATCGCCGCCGAGCGGGTCGCCGGTCGTGCCCCCGCACTCGGGGCGCACCTGTACGGCGGCGGACTGGACGTCGCGGTGTTCGCGTCGCACGCGACCGCCGTCGACCTGTGCCTGCTCGAGGAGGACCACTCCTCCCCCACGGGCTTCAGCGAGCGCCGCCTCGCGCTGCACCGCACCGAGCACGGCGTGTGGCAGGGCCACGTGCCCGGCGTCGGCGCCGGGCAGCGGTACGGCTTCCGCGTCCACGGCCGCTGGGACCCGGCAGCCGGCCTGCGGCACAACCCGGCCAAGCTGCTCCTGGACCCGTACGCACGCGCCGTCACGGGCGGCTTCGAGCTCGCGCCCGAGGTCTACGGCCACGCCGTCGACGAGCACCTCACCCCCCTGCCCGGCCTCGAGCCGAGCACGCTTGACTCCGCCGGCCACGTGCGTCACGGGGTCGTCGTGGCGGAGCCGCCGGTCGTCCCGGCCGATGCCCGGCCGCACACCCCGTGGGAGCGCACCGTCGTCTACGAGGCGCACGTGCGCGGGCTCACCGAGCGGCTGCCCGGCGTGCCCGAGCACCTGCGCGGCACGTACGCGGGCCTGGCCCACCCGGCGACCATCGCGCACCTGCGCGAGCTGGGCGTCACGGCGGTCGAGCTGCTGCCGATCCACGCGTCGAACGACGAGCCGTTCCTCCTCGAGCGCGGGCTGAGCAACTACTGGGGCTACAACACCCTCGGCTTCTTCGCCCCCGAGCCGCGCTACGCCACCGCCGCCGCCCAGGCGCAGGGGCCCGCCGCCGTCCTCGAGGAGGTCCGCGGCATGGTGCACCTGCTCCACGAGGCGGGCCTCGAGGTCATCCTCGACGTCGTCTACAACCACACCGCCGAGGGCGGCGACGGCGGGCCGTCCCTGTCGTGGCGCGGCCTGGACAACACCCAGTACTACCTGCACGACGACGGCCGGCCGGCCCGCCTCGTCGACGTCACCGGCTGCGGCAACTCCCTGGACTTCCGCCGCGTGCGGGTCATGCAGATGACGCTGGACTCCCTGCGCTACTGGACCGAGCGGATCGGCGTCGACGGCTTCCGCTTCGACCTCGCGACGACGCTCGGGCGGCACGGCACGGAGTTCACCCCCGAGCACCCGCTCCTCGTCGCCCTCGCCACCGACCCGGTGCTCTCGCGGACCAAGCTCATCGCCGAGCCGTGGGACGTCGGCCCGGGCGGGTGGCGCACCGGCCAGTTCCCCGCCCCGATGGCGGACTGGAACGACCGCTTCCGCGACGCCGTGCGCACGTTCTGGCTCAGCGACCCCGCGACCGGCGCGGCCGGCGGGACCGGTGGGGACCTGCGCGACCTCGCCACCCGGCTCGCCGGCTCGGCGGACCTCTTCGCCCACGGCCCGCTGCCGGGCGGGCGCGGCCCGCTCGCGAGCATCAACTACGTGACGGCGCACGACGGCTTCACCGCCGCCGACCTCGTCACCTACGACCACAAGCACAACGAGGCCAACGGCGAGGACAACCGCGACGGCACCCACGACAACCGCTCGTGGAACCACGGCGTCGAGGGACCGGTGGCCCCGGGCGACGAGCGTGGCGGCCCGGGGGACGCGGCCCGGCGGGCGGGGCGCCTGCCCACGGTCCACGAGCACGGACCGCAGATCCTCCTCGACCGGCGGCGCAGCGTGCGCAACCTCATGGGCACCCTGCTCCTGTCCGCCGGGACCCCGATGATCACGGCGGGCGACGAGCTCGGCCGCAGCCAGCTGGGCAACAACAACGGCTACTGCCAGGACAACGAGATCTCCTGGGTGGACTGGCAGCTGGAGCCCTGGCAGGAGGACCTGCTCGCGACCACCCGCCACCTCCTGCGCCTGCGCCGTGAGCACCCGGTGCTACGCCCGGCGCACTTCGCGACCGGCCGGACCGCCGAGGGCGACCTCATCGCCGACCTCGCGTGGTTCCGTGCCGACGCCGAGCGGATGGACTCCGCCGCCTGGCACGACTCCCGGGCCCGGGTGCTCCAGATGCTGCGCTCCGGGCACGCCGTCGGGGACTGCGACCTGCTCCTCGTCCTCAACGGCTCCCTCACCGCCCAGGACGTCACCCTGCCCCAGGGGGCCGGCACGGACTACGCGCTCGTGTGGGACTCGGCGTGGGAGCGCCCCTCGGCCGGCGAGCCGCAGGTCCTGGCCCCGGGCTCGGTGACGACCATGGAGCCGCTGACCATGCGCGCCTACCTCGGCCGACGCTCGTGACATGACCGTGCGGGCCCACCTCAGCCGACGCCGAGACGGGCCCGCACGCCCCCCGTTAGCCCTCCGCGGAGCTCACTCCGCGAAGATCTCCCGCAGCTGGCGCTCCTCCGCGTCGCTGAGGTTGGTGTGCACGAGCTCCGGACGCAGGCCCTTCTCCGCGAACGCCTCCTTCGTCTTGTCGATGACGACGGACTCGGTGAGGAGGAACAGCGCCGAGGTGCCCTCGGTGATGGTGTCCCGCACGGACCGGATGAAGTCGTCGTCGATGCCGACGTCGGTCAGCGCGCCACCGACCGCCCCCGCCGCGGCACCGACGGCGGCCCCGAGGATGGGCACGAAGAAGAGCAGACCGAAGAGCACACCCCAGAAGGTCCCGCCCAGGGCACCGACCGCCGCCAGGTTGTGCATCTGCCGGGTCTTGGGTGCCCGCTTGCCGGGCTCCCAGTACACGACCGCCGCATCGTCCAGCGTGACGAGGCCCTGCTTCTGGAGGGAGAGGAGGAGCTCCTCCGCCTCCCTCGCTCCGTCCGGGGTGTCGAACTTCCACACGCTCAGAGTCGCCATGCTGCCCTTCCTTCCTGTCCTGGCACCCTTCCGGCACCTGAGGCCGAGTCTGCGGAGCGGGGTGAGGCGGGGCATCACCCGCCGGGGATGAGATCCCCTCCCGTGGCCGGGTCCCACCCGGGCTCCTAGACTCCGATCCATACGCCCGTTCGGGCGCCGGGGGTCGGGGATTGCCATGGTCGCGCAGGTCGAGCACAGGAGGGCACGCGACGGACTGCCGCGCGACGGCGTCGTCCGCCAGCGGTGCCTGACCGCGCTCCAGGACTCCGTCGCCCGCCACCGCGTCACCGTCATCTCCGCGCCGGCGGGTTACGGCAAGACCACCCTCCTGCAGCACTGGACCCGCGTGTCCGGAGCGGTGGTCGCCGGCCCGGAGCACATGGCCGCGCTCCTCGACGAGCCGGGGCCGGACGTGGAGGCCGCAGGTGGGCGCCCGTCGGCCCGGTGGCGCGGCGCGGTCCGTGCGGCGCGGCGCAACGGCGTCGTCGTGCTCGACGACGCCGACGAGTACGCGCCCGAGGCCGTGCGGCGGGCCGCCCACGCGCTCGAGGGGGTGCGGCTCGTGCTCGCCACCCGCCGTCCGCCTCCCGCCACGGCCCACCGGCTGCGCGTGGCCGGCGAGCTCACCGTCCTCGGCGCCGCCGACCTCGCCTACACCGCCGAGGAGGTCCAGGTGCTGACCGCGGCGTGGGGCATCGCCGGCGTCGACCGCGCTGCCGCCCAGCAGCTCGTGTCCCTCACCGGCGGCTGGCCGGTCGCCGTGCGCCTGGGGCTCCTCGCGGTCGACCGCACCCGGGAGGTCTCCACCCAGCTGCGCGCGCTGCGCGCCGCCGACATCGACATCGGGGACTACTTCCTCGAGGAGGTCCTGCGTCCGCTGGAGCCCTCGCTCGCCACCTTCGTCCTGCGCGCGACGACCGACGACGCCATCACCCCCGCCCTCGCCGACGTCCTCGCCCCCGGCGGCGCGACGATGCTGCAGCAGTGCGCGGCGAACGGCCTGCCGCTCACCCCTGACGGCGAGGGCTACCGCTGGAACCCGCTCTTCGCGGCCCACTGCCGGTCGGTGGCCGCCCGGCGTGAGCCCGCGCTGTCCTCCCTGCTCCACCGCCGCGTGGCCCTGCGCCAGGCCCCGGCGGACCCGCTCGCGGCCGCCGAGCATGCGCTCCAGGGGCACGACCCCGGGCTCGCCGGCTCCGTGCTCGCCCGCCGCTGGCCCGACGTCCTGCTCACCGAGCACGCCGACGCCCTCCTTCGCCTCTCCGAGAGGCTCGCCGCCCAGGAGGCCCCCGACCTCGCCTTCGCCCGCGACGTCGTCGACGCCCTCGTCCGCGGTCCTGTCCTCGCCCCGGGGTCGACGCTGCCGCTGCGCGTCGCGACCGCGGTGGCCGTCCTCCTCACCACCACGGAGGCCGCGGAGCTCGCGCGCGCCGAGCCCGTCGTGCGCGAGCACGTGGGGACCGTGGGTGAGGCCGGGGCCACGCGCGCCTTCCTCCTGTTCACCCTCGGGTGCGTCGCCCTCGAGCGCCAGACCGAGCCGGACCGGGCCGCGGACCTCCTCCACGAGGCGTCCGTCCTCGCCGCCGACGCCGGCCTGCCGGTGCTCGCCTCGGCCTGCCGCGCGCACCGCTCCCTCCAGCTCGCCGTCCTCGGCGTCGTGAGGGCTGCCGACAGCACGGCGAGCACCGCGCTCGAGACGGCGACCGCTGCCGGGGCCGCGCACACCGTGGCTCTCGCCCCGGCCCACCTCGCCCGGGCGGTCGTCGCGCTGTGGCAAGGGCGCACCCGCGACGTCGCCGCCCTGCTCGAGGAGCTGCCGGCCGGCCCGCGCCACGCCCGCTACGCCCCGGTCCGGCACCTCGCCCACGCCCTGCGGGCCACCGCCGACCTCGTGGACGGCGTGCCCGGGGCGGCGCGACGGCTCGAGGACGTGCGCTCCGGCGGCGGCGAGCTGCCGCGCCTGTGGCACGAGCTCCTCACGGTGCTCGACCTCGTCGGTGAGTCCCTGTCGGTGGGCGCCGCCCGTCCGGCCCCGGCGGACGGGCCCGTCGCCCTCGCCTGGGTGGCGACGGCGTTCGCCGAGGCCGGCAGCCGCGGGCCGGCCCGCGAGGCGCTCGACCGGCTCGGCCCGCGGCCCGCGGGCGTGGTCGTGCGCATCCGGCGCGCCCTCACCGAGGCGCTGCTCGCCGACCAGGGTGGTGATCCCGGGCTGGCCCACGCCACCCTCGAGGAGGCCCTCGTCGACGCCGCCGCAGACGGTGCCGTGCTGCCGTTGCTGCCTGCCGGGGAGGCGGGCCGCCGGCTCCTCACGAAGCACCTGGCGTGGGGCACGGCGCACGGGGAGACCGTGCGCCGGGTCCTGGACGCCGGGGAGCACGAGCGCCAGGAGCCCGCCGAGGCGCTCACCCCGCGCGAGCAGGAGATCCTCGCGTACCTCGCGGTCGGCCTGTCGCGCCAGGAGATCGCCGACTCCCTGGTCCTGTCGGTCAACACCGTCAAGACCCACCAGCGGGCCATCTACCGCAAGCTCGCCGTCCCGGGGTGGCGCGGCGCCGTCCGGGAGGCCACCGCCCGCGGGCTGCTCCCCTGACCCCGCGCGCCCCCGCCCTGCCCGGCGGACAATGGCGCGATGGAGCGCCTCAGCGGTGAGGCCCGCGACCGCGTGCGGGCGAGCAGCCTCACGCTCGTCGGCGTGCTCACCCTCGTGCTCGTCGCCGCCGGCATCTACGCCGGGCTCACCGGCGGGCAGCCCGTCGGCGTCGCACCGAGCGAGGTCCTCGCCGTGTCCGCCGACGGCCGCACGGCCACCGTCGCCGTCGAGGTCGGCGGGTGCGAGCGGCTGCAGGGCGTGGACGTCGAGGCCGGCGCCGACGTCGTCGTGCTCATCGCGCGGGTCGTGCAGGACGAGCCGGGCACCGACGGCGCGTGCGAGGACGTCGCGCGCCTCGCCCGCCGCACGGTCGTGCTCGACGAGCCGCTCGCCGGCCGGGCGCTGCGCACGGCCACCCCCTGAACGCCCCTGAACGCCACGACGCCCCCGCCCGCACGAGGCGGACGGGGGCGTCGGGGAGCCGGGCCTAGGCCTGGGCGGCGCTCACCAGCGCGAGCTCGGCGGTGCCGGCGATGAGCTCGTGCACCGGCACGATGCGCACCGAGTAGCCGAACGAGCCGGAGAACTCGAGCTCGACCTCGCCGTGGTAGCCGTAGCGGCCACCCTCGTAGGTCTCGACCAGCTGGAGCGGCCGGGTGGCGACGTCGACGAGCGTGTCGTCCTCGTCCACCCGCCCGGTGACGAGCTGGACCTCGACGTCCTGCGGGCGCAGGCCGTCGAGGGTGACGTAGGCGCTGACGCCGACGACGTCACCGACCTTGACGACGTCCGCCACGCCCGTGGACTCGACGTGGTCGACGCGGACGCCGTGCCACGCCTCGCGCACCTGCGCCTTCCACTCGGCCAGGGCGGTCGCACCCGCGTAGCCGGCACCGTTGAGGGTGCGGTAGGAGCCGGCGACCGGCGTGTAGAGCCGCTCGACGTACTCGCGGACCATGCGGGTGGCCTGCACCTTCGGGCCGAGCGTGGCGAGGGTGTGGCGGACCATCTCGAGCCAGTGCTGCGGGATGCCGTTCTCGTCACGGTCGTAGAACCGCGGCACGACGGTGTCCTCGAGGAGCTCGTAGAGCGCGGCGGCCTCGAGCGCGTCGCGGCGCTGGTGGTCCTCCACGCCGTCGGCCGTGGGGATCGCCCAGCCGTTGCGGCCGTCGAACCACTCGTCCCACCAGCCGTCGAGGATCGAGAGGTTGAGCGCGCCGTTGAGCGCGCACTTCATGCCGGAGGTGCCGGACGCCTCGAGCGGGCGCAGCGGGTTGTTCAGCCACACGTCACAGCCCGGCATGAGGGTCTGGGCCATCTCGATGTCGTAGTTCGGCAGGAAGACGATCCGGTCGCGCACGCCCTCCTCGTCGGCGAAGCTCACGAGCTTCTGGATGAGCCCGATGCCCTGCTCGTCGGCGGGGTGGGACTTGCCGGCGACGAGGATCTGGATCGGCCGCTCGGGGTCGGTGAGCAGCTTCCGCAGGCGCTCGGGGTCCGAGAGCATGAGCGTGAGCCGCTTGTAGGTCGGCACGCGGCGGGCGAAGCCGATGGTGAGGACGTCGGGGTCCAGGACGTCGTCGACCCAGCCGAGCTCGGCGGGCGAGGCGCCCCGGTCGAGCCACGACTTGCGCACGCGGCGGCGCGCGGACCTCACGAGCGCAGCGCGCAGCGTGCGGCGGGTGGCCCACAGCTCGGCGTCGGGGACGCCGCCCTGCTCGGCCGGCAGCAGCCAGCCCTCGCCGCCGGCGATCTGCTCGGGGGTGAGGTGGGACTCGGCCATCGCCGTGAAGGCCGGGTCGGTCCACGTCGGGCCGTGCACGCCGTTGGTGATCGAGGTGATCGGCACCTCGCTGACGTCGAAGCCGGGCCACAGCTGGTGGAACATGCCGCGGGAGACCTGGCCGTGCAGCTTGGCCACGCCGTTGGCCAGGCGTGCGGTACGCAGGCCCATGACGGCCATGTTGTAGACCGACAGGTCCCCGCCCTCGAAGTCCTCGGTGCCGAGGGCGAGGATCTTGTCGACCGGCACGCCGGGCAGCTCGGCCGAGCCGCTGAAGTACTCGCGGACGAGGTCGCGGGAGAAGCGGTCGATGCCGGCGGGGACCGGGGTGTGGGTGGTGAAGACGGTGCCGGCGCGGACGGCCTCGAGGGCCGCCTCGAAGCTCAGGCCCTCGGCGGTGACGAGCTCACGGATGCGCTCGATGGCGAGGAAGCCGGCGTGGCCCTCGTTGGCGTGGTAGACCTGCGGCGTCGGGCCGCCGGTGAGGCGGGCGTGCAGGCGCAGTGCCTTGACACCGCCCATGCCGAGGAGGAGCTCCTGCTTGAGCCGGTGCTCCGCGGAGCCGCCGTAGAGGCGGTCGGTGACCTTGCGGGTCACGTCGTCGTTCTCGGTGACGTTGGAGTCGAGGAGGAGGAGGGGCACGCGGCCGACGTCGGCCCGCCACACCTGGGCGTGCAGCTGCCGGCCGCCGGGCAGCGACAGGCTCACCCGGGCCGGGGTGCCGTCGGCCTCGCGCAGCAGCGTGAGCGGGAGGTTGTCCGGGTCGAGCAGCGGGTAGGTCTCGTGCTGCCAGCCCTCGCGGGTGAGGGACTGCTTGAAGTACCCGGCGCCGTAGAGCAGGCCGACGCCGATGATCGGCACCCCGAGGTCGGAGGCGGACTTCAGGTGGTCGCCGGCGAGGATGCCCAGGCCACCGGAGTACTGCGGCAGGACGGCGGTGATGCCGAACTCCGCGGAGAAGTAGGCGATGGCGTCGGGCTTGTCGGGGGCGTCGTACTGCTGGAACCAGCGGGGCTGCTCGAGGTAGTCGCGCAGGTCGGCGTCGAGCTCCCGGACCCGGGCGACGAGCGCCTCGTCCCGCGCGAGCTCCTCCAGGCGCGTCTTGCCGAGCGCGCCGAGGAGCTTGATCGGGTCACCGTGCACCTCCGCCCACCGTTCTGGGTCGAGCGACTCGAAGAGCGCCCGGGTGGGCTCGTGCCACGAGAACCGCAGGTTCTGGGCGAGGGTGTCCAGCGGAGCGAGGGGCTCGGGAAGGACCGTGCGGACGGTGAATCGGCGGATTGCTCTCACCTTTGCGAGTGTAGACCGAACGGCCGGAAAATTTTCATGCGCTTACGGTTCCGTTGCAGGACGGGTCGCCCGCACGCCTCGAACCGGGACAAACGGGCCGCCGGCGGCCGCTCGCCGGTGCTGCGGTCGACCTCGGCCCGTCGCGTCGATAGGTTCGTGCCGTGAGCCCAGCACGCACGACACCCTCCCGTCCGTCGCCGGCCCCGAGCCCGCTCGCGGCTTCCGGCGAGCCACCCCGCCCGGCGTCCCCGACGCCCATCGGCCGCATCCCCGTCATCGAGGTCTCCCCCGTCGTCGAGGGGGGCCGCTGGCCAGCGAAGGCCGTGAGCGGGGAGGCCGTCCGCGTCCGGGCGACCGTCTTCCGCGAGGGGCACGACGCCGTCGCGGCCACCGCCGTGCTCGTCCGCCCCGACGGCACGGACCACACCGCCGTGACGATGACCCCGGTCGACCCCGGCCTGGACCACATGGAGGCCTGGCTGGTCCCCGACAGCGAGGGCGACTGGTCCTTCCGCGTCGAGGGCTGGTCCGACCCGTACGGCACGTGGCTGCACGACGCGCCGCTCAAGGTCGACGCCGGCGTCGACGTCGAGCTCATGCTCACCGAGGGCGCGCTGCTCCTCGAGCGGGCGGCCGCGCGGGCGGACCTGCCCCCCGGGGACGTCGCCGTCCTCACCGACGCCGTCGCCGGCCTGCGCGACGCGAGCCGCCCCGCCCCGGCACGGCTGGTGGCGGGCACCTCCCCGGAGGTGCGCGCGGTGCTCGCCGCCCACCCCGTGCGCGAGTACGTGACGCCCAGCGCCACCTACCGGCTGCGCGTCGACCGCCCGCTCGCCCTCACCGGCTCCTGGTACGAGTTCTTCCCCCGCTCCGAGGGGGCGTACTTCGACCAGGAGTCCGGCAGCTGGGTCTCCGGGACGCTGCGCACCGCCGCCGAGCGGCTGCCGGCGATCGCCGAGATGGGCTTCGACGTCGTCTACCTCACCCCGGTCCACCCGATCGGCACGACGAACCGCAAGGGCCGCAACAACACCCTCACCGCCGAGCCCGGGGACCCGGGCTCGCCCTACGGCATCGGCGCCCCCGAGGGCGGCCACGACGCCATCCACCCCGAGCTCGGCACCTTCGCCGACTTCGACGCGTTCGTCGCCCGCGCGCGCTCGCTCGGGATGGAGGTGGCCCTCGACATCGCGCTGCAGGCCTCCCCCGACCACCCCTGGGTCACCGAGCACCCCGAGTGGTTCACCCGGCGCGCCGACGGGACGATCGCCTACGCGGAGAACCCGCCGAAGAAGTACCAGGACATCTACCCGCTGAACTTCGACAACGACCCCGAGGGCATCTACCAGGCCGTGCGGGACATGCTCCAGGTGTGGATCGACCACGGCGTCACCGCCTTCCGCGTGGACAACCCGCACACCAAGCCGCTGAGCTTCTGGGAGCGCATCCTCACCGACGTGCGCGCCTCCCACCCCGAGGTCGTCTTCCTGTCCGAGGCGTTCACCCGGCCGGCGATGATGCGCACCCTCGCGGCGATCGGCTTCCACCAGTCCTACACGTACTTCACCTGGCGCACGACGAAGAAGGAGGTCGGGTCCTACCTCCTGGAGGTGTCGAACGAGACCTCCGACGTCCTGCGCCCGAGCTTCTGGCCGACGACGCACGACATCCTCACGCCCTACATGCAGACCGGAGGGGCTGCCGCCTTCGCCATCCGCGCGGTGCTCGCCGCCACCGGCTCGCCGACGTGGGGGATCTACTCCGGCTACGAGCTCGTCGAGAACGTGGCCCGCCCCGGCGCCGAGGAGCAGATCGACAACGAGAAGTACGAGTTCAAGCCGCGTGACTGGGCCCGCGCGCAGGAGACCGGCATCGCCGCGCTCCTCACCGCCCTCAACGGGATCCGCCGGGGCCACCCGGCCCTCCAGCGGCTGCGCGGCCTCACGGTCCACCCGACCTCCGACGACGCGACGATCTGCTTCTCGCGGCACCTGCCCGCCCACCTGTCCCCCACGGGCCAGGACGACACGGTCGTCGTCGTCCTCAACCTCGACCCGTTCAGCACGCGGGAGGGCACCATCGAGCTCGACCTGTCCGCGCTCGGCCTGCCCGAGCCCTCCCAGGGCAGCGACCCCGGCACCCCGCTCCTCACGGCGCGCGACGAGCTCTCCGGGCAGACCTTCCTCTGGGGCCGCACCCCCTACGTCCGGCTCGACCCGAACCACAACTGCGCGCACGTGCTGGCGGTGAAGCCGCTGTGAGCCCCACGAACCCCGCACGCTCCCTGGCCGCCCGCACCGACCCGATCCCGCGCCTGGGACAGGGCGAGCGCCCCGGACTCACGCCCGACCCGGACTGGTACCGCACCGCGGTGTTCTACGAGGTGCTCCTGCGCGCCTTCGGCGACTCCGACGGCTCGGGCACGGGTGACCTGCGCGGCCTCATCGACCGTCTCGACTACCTCCAGTGGCTCGGCGTCGACTGCCTGTGGATCCCGCCGTTCTACCCCTCGCCGCTGCGCGACGGCGGGTACGACGTCTCGGACTACACGGCCGTGGCCTCCGAGTACGGGAGCATCGAGGACTTCCAGGAGCTGCTCGTCGAGGCCCACGCCCGCGGCCTGCGGGTCATCATCGACCTCGTCATGAACCACACGAGCGACCAGCACCCGTGGTTCCAGGCCTCCCGCTCCATGCCCGACGGGCCCTACGGCGACTTCTACGTGTGGAGCGACGACAACACGAAGTACTCCGACGCCCGGATCATCTTCGTCGACACCGAGACGTCGAACTGGTCCTTCGACCCGGTGCGGCGTCAGTACTACTGGCACCGGTTCTTCTCCCACCAGCCCGACCTCAACTTCGAGAACCCCAAGGTCGTCGAGGCGATGCACGACGTCGTGCGGTTCTGGTGCCGGCTGGGCGTGGACGGCTTCCGGCTCGACGCCGTGCCCTACCTCTTCGAGGAGGAGGGCACGAACTGCGAGAACCTGCCCCGCACCCACGAGTTCATCCGTGAGGTGCGGGCGATGGTCGACCGGGAGTTCCCGGGCACCGTCATCCTCGCCGAGGCCAACCAGTGGCCCGAGGACGTCGTGGAGTACTACGGCACCGACGAGTCCCCCGAGTGCCACATGTGCTTCCACTTCCCCGTGATGCCGCGCATCTTCTACGCGCTTCGCGAGCAGCGCTCCCACGCGATCCGCGACATCCTCGCCGACACCCCCGACATCCCGCAGGGCGCGCAGTGGGCGACGTTCCTGCGCAACCACGACGAGCTCACCCTCGAGATGGTCTCCACCGAGGAGCGCGCGGCGATGTACGGCTGGTACGCCGAGGACCCGCGGATGCGGGCCAACGTCGGCATCCGGCGCCGGCTCTCGCCGCTGCTGGGCAACTCCCGCAAGGAGATCGAGCTCGCGCACGCGCTGCTCCTGTCCCTGCCCGGCAGCCCGTACCTCTACTACGGCGACGAGATCGGGATGGGCGACAACATCTGGCTGCCCGACCGCGACGCGGTCCGCACGCCGATGCAGTGGTCCCCCGACCGCAACGCCGGCTTCTCCACCGCCGACCCGGGCAAGCTCTACCTGCCGCTCGTCCAGTCGCTCGTCAACCACTACCAGGCGGTCAACGTCGAGGCGCAGTACGCGACACCGACCTCCCTGCTCCACTGGGTCCGCGGCATCCTCGAGGTGCGGCGCAAGCACCCGGTGTTCGGCACGGGGTCCTTCCGCGTCCTGGACACCGACAACGACGCGGTCCTCGCCTACCTGCGGCAGAACGAGGACGAGGCGCTGCTGTGCGTCATGAATCTCGCCAACACCCCGCGGGCCGCGCGCATCGAGGCCCCCGGGTTCGGCGGGCGGCGACTCACCGACATCTTCGGCGGTGCCGTCTTCCCCGACGTCGACCCCTCCGGCTCGGTGACGATCACCCTCGGCTCGCGCGACTTCTTCTGGCTGCGTCTGGAGCAGGCGGCGCTGCCCGCCGCGCCGGTGGACCCGGCCACCGCGCCGTCGGCCGAGCCGGCCGAGGCCCCCGAGCCGGTCACCGTCGCCGCCCAGCTGCCGGCGGCCCCGCCCAGGGGGACCTGATGGCGACGATGACGCCGTCCTTCGACCAGTTCCTCCCCGAGTGGGTCGCCCGGCAGCGCTGGTACACCGCCAAGGGGAGCGCACCGCAGCTGCGGCGCGTCGGAGGGCTGCGCTACCAGGACCCCGACGGCGAGGTCGGCATCGACACGTGGCTGCTGCGCGACGACTCCGGGCCCGAGCCGGTGCTCTACCAGGTGCCGCTCACCTACCGCGGCGCGCCGGTGCCCGGGCTCGAGCACGCGCTCGTGGCCGAGGCGGAGCACTCCGAGCTCGGCCGGCGGTGGGTCTACGACGCGTGCCACGACCCGGTCGGTGCCCGCGTCCTGCTCGACACCATCGTCGAGGAGCGGGCGGTGGACTCCGACGCCGGGGCCGCCCACGGCCACGCGACCGGCCATCGCGCCGGGGGTCCCGGCGCGATGGGCGCCCACACCCGCGGCGAGCAGGTGCGCGTGCTCACCGGGGAGCAGTCGAACACCTCGATCATCCTCGAGGGCGAGGACGGCCCGCCGGTCATCTGCAAGGTCTTCCGCGTCATCGGCCAGGGACGCAACCCCGACGTCGTCGTCCAGGAGGCGCTGGCCGACGCCGGCAGCACCCGGGTGCCGGCCCCGCTCGGTGACCTCTCCTGCACGTGGACCGGTCCCTCCGGGGAGGAGCAGCAGGGTCACCTCGCCTTCGCCCAGGAGTTCCTCCCGGGCGTCGAGGACGCCTGGCGGGTCGCCGTCCGGGCCGCCGTCGCCGGCCAGCGGTTCGCCGCGGGCGACCTCGGTGCCGCCGTCGCCTCCGTCCACCGCGACCTCGCGGCCGCGTTCCCCGTCCACGAGGCGACCGCGCCGGTACGCACCCGGCTGCGCTCGACGTGGGACGACCGGACGACCGCCGCGCTGCTCGCGGTGCCCGACCTCGAGGAGCTGCGCGAGGCTGTCGGCGCCGTCTACGCCCGCGCCGAGGCGGCCCCGTGGCCCGCCCTCCAGCGCATCCACGGCGACCTCCACCTCGGCCAGGTCATCGAGGCACCCGGGCGCGGCTGGCTGCTGCTCGACTTCGAGGGCGAGCCGCTGCGGCCGGTGCCCGAGCGCACCGCCCCGGACCTCGCCCTGCGCGACGTCGCCGGCATGCTGCGCTCGCTCGACTACGCGGCCGGTGCCGCGCGCCGCCAGCACGGCGCCGACGTCGCCGAGGAGTGGGTGTCCGCCGCCCGGGCGGACTTCCTGGACGGGTACGCCCGTGAGACCGGCCACGACCCGCGCGAGCACGCCGAGCTGCTGGCTGCCCTCGAGCTGGACAAGGCGCTGTACGAGGCGGTCTACGAGGTGCGCAACCGGCCCGACTGGCTGCCGATCCCCCTCACGGCGGTCCGGCGGCTGCTCGGCGCCACCACCTAGGATTCACGCGGCGGGACCAGGGCCCTGATGGAAGAGTGGAGAACATGACGAAGAACGACGAGCGACCCGTGCATGCCCCCGGCGTGCCCACGCCGCAGCCCCCGCGACCGGCCCCCCTGCCGGTCGACAGCGGGGTGCTCCGCGCGGTGAGCACCGGCCTGCACCATCAGCCCCACGACGTGCTCGGCGGCCACGTCGGCGAGGACGGCGTGACGATCCGCGTCCTGCGCCCGCTCGCCGACGCCGTCGTCCTCGTCACCCCGGAGGGCCGCCAGTCCTTCGACCACGAGTACGAGGGCATCTGGGTGACCACCCTGCCCGGCTCCCACGTGCCCGACTACCGGGTCGAGGTCCGCTACGGCCCCGACACCCACCTCACCGACGACCCCTACCGGTTCCTGCCCACCCTGGGCGACCTCGACCTCCACCTCATCGCCGAGGGCCGGCACGAGGAGCTGTGGACCGTGCTCGGCGCGCACGTGCGCCGCTACCTCTCCCCGCTCGGCGAGGTCACCGGCACGTCCTTCGCCGTCTGGGCCCCCAACGCGCGGGCCGTGCGGGTCAAGGGCGACTTCAACTCCTGGGACGGGCGTCAGACGGCGATGCGCTCGCTCGGCTCCTCGGGTGTGTGGGAGATCTTCGTTCCCGGCGTCTCGTCCGGCGCCCGCTACAAGTTCGAGATCCAGCACCGCGACGGGTCGTGGCACGAGAAGGCCGACCCGATGGCCCGCGCCACCGAGCACCCCCCGGCGACGGCGTCGGTCGTCACCGAGTCGCAGTACGAGTGGGGCGACGCGCAGTGGCTGGAGCGGCGCGCCGCGACCGACCCGCACCAGGGCCCGATGAGCGTCTACGAGGTCCACCTGGCCTCCTGGCGTCCCGGCCTGAGCTACCGCGACCTCGCCGTCGACCTCGTCGACTACGTCGCCGGGCTCGGGTTCACCCACGTGGAGTTCATGCCCGTGGCCGAGCACCCGTTCGGCGGGTCGTGGGGCTACCAGGTGACCTCCTACTACGCCCCGACCTCGCGGCTCGGCGGCCCGGACGACTTCCGCTACCTCGTCGACGCGTTCCACCAGGCCGGCATCGGCGTCATCATGGACTGGGTCCCGGCCCACTTCCCCAAGGACTCCTGGGCGCTGGCCCGGTTCGACGGCACCGCGCTGTACGAGGACCCGGACCCGCTGCGCGGCGAGCACCCCGACTGGGGCACGCTGATCTTCAACTACGGGCGCCGCGAGGTGCGCAACTTCCTCGTCGCCAACGCCCTGTACTGGCTCGAGGAGTTCCACATCGACGGCCTGCGGGTCGACGCCGTCGCCTCGATGCTCTACCTCGACTACTCGCGCGAGCCCGGCCAGTGGCGGCCCAACGAGCACGGCGGGCGGGAGAACCTCGACGCGATCAGCTTCCTCCAGGAGACCAACGCGACCGCCTACCGGCGCGTGCCCGGCATCGTCATGATCGCCGAGGAGTCCACCGCGTGGCCGGGCGTGAGCGCGCCGACGAGCCACGGCGGCCTGGGCTTCGGGCTCAAGTGGAACATGGGCTGGATGAACGACACCCTGCAGTACCTCGCAGAGGAGCCGATCAACCGGCGCTACCACCACGGGGAGCTCACCTTCTCCCTCGTCTACGCGTTCTCCGAGCAGTTCGTGCTGCCGCTGAGCCACGACGAGGTCGTCCACGGCAAGGGCTCGCTCCTGCGCAAGATGCCCGGCGACCGCTGGCAGCAGCTCGCCGGGGTGCGCTCGCTGCTCGCCTACCAGTGGTCCCACCCGGGCAAGCAGCTGCTCTTCATGGGCGGGGAGTTCGCCCAGGAGGAGGAGTGGGCCGAGGCCCGCGGCCTGGACTGGTACCTGCTCGACAACCCGGCGCACGCGGGCATCGCGGACCTCGTCCGCCGGCTCAACGACGTCTACCAGGCGCACCCCGCGCTGTTCGCCGACGACTTCACCCCCGCCGGGTTCCAGTGGATCGAGGCGGGCGACGGCGACCACAACGTCATCAGCTACCTGCGCACCGACCCGACCGGGCGCGGCCGCGACGTCGCGTGCGTCATCAACTTCGCCGGCGTGCCGCACGAGGGCTACCGGGTCGGCCTGCCGCAGGCAGGCGCCTGGGTCGAGCTGCTCAACACCGACGGCGAGGAGTACGGCGGCTCGGGCGTGGGCAACCTCGGCGTCGTCCACGCCGAGGAGCTGCCGTGGAACGGCCGGCCGGCCTCGGCCCGCCTGCGCGTGCCCCCGCTCGGCGCCCTCTTCCTCACCCCGGCGGAGTAACCCCGCGGAGCAGTCCCGGGCACCCCGCCCCTGACCGCCGAGAGCTGGATCGTGCACGGTGCACGATCCAGCTCTCGGCGGTTGTGGGGTGCCCC
>NZ_VDFS01000001.1:0-11832 GCF_006151955.1 Georgenia sp. 311
CCCCTTCTTCCTCCGCCTTCTTCCTCCGCCTTCTTCCTGTCCGTTCCTCCTGCCGCTCCTTCCGGCCGCTTGCTTCCGCTTCTGGGCGGCCGGGCCCTCTCCGACAGGGTCAGGTGCGGCGGATGCCGAGGGTGTCGGTGGTGTCCCCGTCCCAGTCGCCGACGAGGACCTCGTCGCCGGGGCGGCCGAAGGTGACGACGCGCTCGGCCTCGCCGCTGCGCAGCGAGTTGCTCACGTAGTACGTCGCCCCGCGGCGCACCGCGAGGGTGTCGCGGCCGTCGCCGTCCCAGTCGCCGGACAGGACGACGTCGCCGGCCCGCCCGTAGGCGAGGACGACGTCCGCCGGACCCGGACGCAGGGAGTCCTTGACGTGGTAGATCTGCCCGCGGCGCACGGCGAAGGTGTCGCGCCCGTCGCCGTCCCAGTCGCCGACGAGCACCTCGTCACCGGCGCGGCCGTACACGACGACCGTGTCCGCTGGTCCTCCCGAGAGCGAGTTCTTCACGTGGTACTCCGCCCCGCGGCGTACCGCGAAGGTGTCGCGCCCGTCGCCGTCCCAGTCACCGACGAGGACGACGTCGCCCGGCCGGCCGTAGTGGAGCACCGTCTCGGCGGCCCCGCCGCGCTGGGCGTTGGAGACGTGGAAGGCGGTGCCGCGGCGGACGGTGATCGTGTCGCGCCCGTCGGCGTCCCAGTCCCCGATGAGCACCTCGTCGGTCGACCGGCCGTAGGCGAAGTAGACGTCGGTGGTGCCCCGCCACGTGTTGGACAGGTGGAAGCCCTTGTCGCCGACCGGGGTCGGCGAGCCGGGGGCGGGGGCGACCGGGCCGACCGGCTCGCTCGTCCCGCTCACCGTGGCCAGGCCGGGGGCGGAGACGGTGGCCCGCACGGCGAGCATCGCCGCGGCGTCGGCGGCCACCGGCGTGTACCGCCCGCTCGTCGCCCCGGCGATCGGGGCGCCGTCGCGCAGCCACTGGAAGGTGACCTCGGCGCTGTCGGACAGGTCCCAGCCGGACATGTCGGCACGCAGCTCGCTGCCGACGACGGGCCGGCCGGTGACCGCGACGACGCCGCCGGTCACCGCCACGGGCACGGTCGTCGTCGCGTCGTTCACCGCGAGGGTGACCTCCACCGTGCCGGCACGCAGGCCGGTGACCGTCCCCGTGGCCGGGTCGAGTGCCACGACGGCGTCGGCCGGCGCGTCCGCGACGGCCCCGACGTGGACGCCCTGCGAGCCCGACCAGGCCCAGCTCATCGGCCAGGCGAGGCCGAAGGTGCGCGTGTCGTCCTGGGTGACCTCGGCCTCGAGCACCACCTGCTCACCGGCGCCGAGCGCCTCCTGCGGCGCGGTGACGGTGAGCTCGTCGACACGCGTCTGCACCTCGACGGCGAGCCACTCGTCCTCCGACTCGGCCCAGCGGCCCGCCTCGGGGTCCACGCCGAGCATCGTCCAGCCGGTGAACCCGCCGTCGGCGGGCGTGGAGGACGGGCTCTTGCCCGCGTTGCCGTTGATGACGTAGGGCACCCCGTCCACCCGGGCGGTGTCGAAGACGCCGACGTGCGCGCCGACGTAGGCGACCGACTTGCCGGTCTCCGCACGCCACTGCGCGAGCCACGAGTCGATCATCGCCGTCTCGTGCCGGTCGGTGAGCTGGCTGTTCTTCGTCGGGAGCGGGTCGTTGGTCGGGTGGTGGGCGAAGACGAGGACGCCGGTGACCGAGTCGTCCGCGGCGGCGGCGTCGAGCTGCTCGCGCAGCATCTGCACCTGCGCGAAGTCCGCCGCGAGCCGCCCGGTGGCGGAGCTGAGCGTGACGACCCGGGTGGCACCGAGGTCGATCGCGTGGGAGGTCGCGCCGAACTCCTCGACGAAGTTGGCGATCGGCCCGCCCATGACCTCGTGGTTGCCCGGGACGTAGTACCAGTCGAACGGGGCGTCGCCGAGCTCCTCCTCGATGATCGTGCGCGCGAGGTCGAAGTCCTCTGGCGCGGCCTCGTCGACGAGGTCGCCGTTGATGACGAGGAGGTCGGGGTCCTCGGCGACGATCTCCCGGAAGGCGTCCCGGGCGCCCTCGACCGCGCCGCTCTCGGGGTTGCGGGCGACGAACTGGGCGTCGGACATGACGGCGACGCGCAGGTCGTCGTCGTCGGTCTCCCCGGTGGGCACGACGAGCGGGTCGGTGACCCGCTGCTCCTTCGGCGCGGGCACGCCGTCCGGGGGCAGGTAGGCGTAGATGTCGGAGAAGCCGACCTCGCCGGTGTACTGCTTGGCCGCGACGGTCTCCAGCACCCGGATGCGCTCGAGGGTCAGCGGCGTCTCGAAGGACGACGGGACGACGAAGTCGACCCGCTGCCAGCCCTCCCACGTGATGTGCAGGGACTGGGACCCGCCGGGTCCGTCGATCCAGCCGACGACGCCGTTGGCCTGGCGGACCTGCAGGCGCAGGAGGGCGCCGTTGCCGTCGCCGTCCACCCACACGGACAGCTTCTGGGGGCGGCCGGGGATCTCGATCGCCCCGCCCGGGGCGACGGCGTACTGGCCGCGGGTGCCGGTCGACTGGGTGAAGTCGTAGGTCATCCGCAGCCCGTCGCCGCCGTCGTGGCCCTCGGCGGGCACGACGGTGCCGCCGGGCGCGCGGTCGTGGGCCGAGGTCCACCGATCGGCGGCGGACAGGTCGTCGATGACGCGCAGCTCCAGCGGCACGGCGACGACGAGCTCGACGCTCACCTCACCGACGGCGAGGGTGAGCACCGCCGAGCCCTCGGCTCCGGTGGCGGTGACCTCGAAGGCACCCTCGGGGGTCGGGGTGACGGTGAAGGTCTGCGGGTCGGGGTTGGTCACGGTGACGTCGCGCGCCTCGACCGGCGCGGTGAAGCCCTCGGCGTCGTGGCCGGTGAGCGTGATCGTGGCGGAGGAGCCCTCGGCCTCGAGGTTGAGGACGTTCTGCGAGGCGGTGAGCCGCGCGAGCGGGCCGAGCACCTCGACGTCGAGGGTGCCGGTCGCCTCGCCCGTGGACGCGGTGACCACGGCGGAGCCCGGCTCGGCCCCGACGACGACGCCCTCGCTCACCGTGGCGGCGGCGGAGTCGCTGGCCCAGGTGCTCGGGGCGCCCGCGACCGGGGAGAACGTCTCGTCCATGCCGTGGGCGGTGAGGGTGCGGTGCAGGCCGGGGAAGAGGCGGTGCGCATCCTCGTCGCCGGACAGCGGCTCGACGCGGAAGGCGGTGAGCGCGCCGGAGCCGGGGACGGAGAGGAACAGGCCCAGGCCGTTGGCGTCCTCGCGCTCGTAGCCGTCGGAGGGGCTGTTGCGCACGGTGGTGCCCTCGGCGCCGGGCTCACGGGCGTTCATCTGGGAGGAGCCGCCGCCGTCGACGTTGAGTGCGTCGTGGGCGCCGAGGTCGAGCATGAGCTCGCCGAGCTCGCGCAGGCTGAGGCCGCGGGAGGTGGCCTGACGGCCGTCGACGACGACGAAGTAGGCGGTCGCGCCGTCCTCGCTGAAGCCGATGGCGGTGCGCGGGTGGCGGGTGGTGTTGTACTCCCCGTCCGCGCTGCCGACGACGCCGTCGGCGAGCACCGGCGGCTCACCCTCGGGCTGGCCGCCGACGGCGACGCGCACGTCCTCCTGGTCCAGGGCGTAGGCGACGGTCACCTGTGCGCCGGGCTCGAGGGCCGCGAGCGCGTCGGCGGCGGCGCCGGGGCGGGCGACGAGCGCCTGCGTGCCCTCGGGCAGCTGCCCCTCGCCGGGGGTGCCGACCGAGGTCACGCGGCCCTCGGCGTCGAGCAGGACCTCGACGCCGGTCTCCCCGGCGGGGACGGCCCGCGTGCGGGTGTACTCGCCCCAGTGGCTGGTGTAGACGGTGAGCCCGCCGGCGGGCATGGCGAAGAGGTTGACGCCGGACAGGGGCAGGGTGGCGTCCGGCAGCTCGACGGTGCCCTCGAGGAGGAGGCGGGTGATGCGCCCGAGGCCGGACTCGTCGAAGGCGACGGACTGGCCGCGGCCCGGGTTGGGCGACTTGAGGATGCCGTCGCGGGAGGAGACGGCGGCGCCGGCGGGGGCCCAGGAGTTGTTGATGTCGAAGAAGTCGCCGTTGACGGCGGCGACGGCGCCGGCGCGCTCGGCCATCTCGCTCACGGTGGCGCCCTGGGCGACCCGCTCCGGGCCGATGTAGTCGGCGCGCACGGTGGAGTCGCCGAGCTCGGCCTTGAGCACGTTGACCTGGAGCCACCCGTCGGCGTCGAGCCGCTCGAAGGTGACGTGGTCCAGGCCGGGGGCGAGGACGGTGTGGTCGACGTCGGTGACGATCGCGGCGCCGCCGGCGTCGAGCTCCATCCCGGCGACGACGACGGGCTGGGTGGCGGCGTGGGACTCGTGTGGTGTCGCGGCGACGAACCCCGCGGCGAGCAGCGCGGCGACGGTCGCGGACGCCGCGAGGCGGGCCGGCCGTGGGGCGGACCTGAGGTGGGACAACTCATCCTCCTGGTGGTGGGTCGGAGGGAAGCGAGACCCCGCCCCCCGGCGTGACGTGCCTCACCCTATTGGGCAAGGCTTGACGCGGGCAATGAGGTGTCGAAACTTGTTTCCATATCGGGTCTCCCCGCCGCTCGCGCGGCTCGGACCGTACGCGCCGCCCGTGAACCCGCGGTGAACCCCGGGCGTCCGGAGGAATGCCGTCGGGCCCCGCCGTGTTGGCCCCCGCATGAGCCACCGCAACGACCCCGCCGTCATCGAGCGCCTGCTCACCACCCCGGGCAGGTGGGCGATCGTCGGCCTGTCGGAGAACCGCGAGCGCATCGCCTACGGCGTCGCCGGGCACGTCCAGCGGCTCGGGATGGAGATCGTCCCGGTGCACCCACGCGCCGAGACCGTGCACGGGGCGCGCGGCTACGCGCGCCTGGCCGACGTGCCCGGGCCGATCGACGTCGTCGAGATCTTTGTCAACTCCTCACTCGCCGGCGGGGTCGTCGACGAGGCGATCGCCGCCGGGGCCAAGGCGGTGTGGCTCCAGCTCGGGGTGGTCGACGAGGCCGCCGCCGCGCGCGCCGCGGCCGCGGGGCTGGACGTCGTCATGGACACGTGCCCGGTCATCGAGGCGCCGCTCATCCACGCCTGAGGCGCGGGCCGGCCTACTGGAAGTCGGCCGCCGTGAGCTCGCCGTCGCGCAGCCGCTCGAAGAACAGCGGGGCGCGCTGCGGGTCGAGCAGGACGGTGGAGCCAACCCCGCCCGGCTGGTAGTTGAGGTCGGCGATGGGCGGCGGGCCGACGAGCCCGTCGGCGCCGGTCGCCGCGCGGAAGGCCAGCGCCATGCGGGCGATGTCGAGGATGTTCGTGTCCTCGTCGACGGCGATCGAGGCGAGGGCCGAGCCGGCCAGCCCGACCTGCGCGCGCGGGTCCAGCAGCGTGCCGGGGCTGCTCACCTCGGAGACGATCGCCGCGACGATCTGGCGCTGACGGTCCGTGCGGCCGATGTCGCCGGTCGGGTCGGAGTAGCGCATCCGTGCGAACGCGAGCGCCGTCTCCCCGTCCGCCGGGTGGCACCCGGCCTGCCAGACGAGGCCGCTCATCGGGTCGTCGACGTCCATGTCGAGGCACAGCTCGACCCCGCCGACGGAGTCGACGACGTCTCGCACGCCGCCCATGCCGATCTCGACGTAGTGGTCGACGGTGAGCCCGGTGAGGCCCTCGACCGTCTGGACGAGCAGGGGCGGGCCGCCCAGGGAGAACGCCGCGTTGAGCTTGTTGGCGCCGTACCCCGGGATCTCGGTGAAGGTGTCGCGCGGCAGGGAGATGAGCGCCGCGGGGCCGGACTCCGGCTTGTGGAGCACCATGATCGTGTCGGACCGCTGGCCCTCGGTGCCGTCGTCGACGACGCCGCTGCCCCGGGAGTCCGAGCCCGCGAGGAGGTAGGTGGTCCCGGGCGTGTCGGGCGCCCCGGAGAGCGCGTCGACGTGGTTGATCTTCCCGTTGGCCCAGATGAGCAGGCCCACGGGCCACGCGATCGTCAGGACGAGCAGGAGGACGAGCGCCGTCGCGACGACCCGACGCCCGCGGCGCTTGCGCCTGACCGGCGGGGGTGCGACCGGCTGCTCGGGCGGGGCCTCGCGGACGGCGACCGGAGCCTGCCGGGGCGCGTAGGCGGGCGCGGGCTGCCCGGCGGGCCGCTGACCCGCGGGACGCTGGGCCGGCGCGGGCTGCGCGGTGCCCTGCTGGGCGTGCACCGAACGGCGCTCGGGCGCGGCGGGACGCGTCTTCGGCATGGCCCGGGTGGCGTCCGCGGGCGGGCCGACGGGGCGCGCACCACGGGCGTCGGGCCTGGGGCGCGACGCGCCGGGCGCGAACGAGGGAGGCATGGCTGGGCCGTCCGGCTGCTGCCGGCGGCCGCGGGACCGACGCTCGTCCTGGGTCATCTCACTCCCGACTGTCCGTGCTGGGCCACTGTAGTGCGCCCGGCGTGCCGGGCGGTGGAGGCGCTCAGGAGCAGAGCGACGTCGGGGTCGGCTCCGGCTCGGGCGCGGCCGGAGGCTGCTCCGTGGTCGGGGCGTCCGTGGGGACGCCGGTCGCCTCCTCGGTGGGGATCTCGCCGCCGGCCGTGAGTGCGCCCTGGATCGGCCGGTCCTCGCGCAGCGCGGCCCACAGCTCCTCGGCTTCGGCCGTGGGGCGGACGCGGTTGCCGGCGTACTCGAAGGGCATCGTCTCGAAGACGATGCTGTCGAGGTCGATGCCCCGCAGCGAGTAGGCGAGCCCGGCGAGCGTGGGGATCGAGCCCAGCTGGGTACCGGTGGTCAGGGTCGACGTCGCGGCGTCGAGGAAGCGGTAGAGCGCCGGCATGTCGGTGAGCAGGTTCTTGCCCAGCGCTTCGCGGGCGATGGCGGCGACGAGCTCCTGCTGGCGGCCGATGCGGCTGATGTCCGAGCCGTCGCCGATGGAGTAGCGGGCCCGGGCGAAGCCGAGTGCCTGGCGGCCGTCGAGCACCTGCTCGCCCGCGGGGATCTGGGCGTGCGCCTTCGGGTCGTCGATCGGCTCCTCGAGGCACATCGGGACACCCCCGAGGGCGTCGACGACGTTGATGAACCCGGCGAAGTCGACGACGACGAAGTCGTCGATGTAGATGCCGGTGAGCTCCTCGATCGTGCGGATCGTGCATGCCGCGGCCGTCCCGATGCCGCCGTTGTCCGCGCCGGTGGAGAAGGCCGTGTTGAACATCGCCTCGCTGCGCGGCTCGGTCCACGAGCCGTCCTCGAGCCGGCAGGAGGGGATCGACACGAGCGTGTCGCGCGGGATGGAGATGACCTCCATGCGGGTCCGGTCCGCGGAGATGTGGGCGATCATCGTCGTGTCGGACCGCTGCCCGCCCTCGGGGGTGGACCCGAAGGACGCGTTGGTCTCACCGGCGCGGGTGTCGGAGCCGAGGACGACGATGTTGAGGTCCTCGCCGGCCGCGCTGTCGATCGGCAGCGGCTCCTCCTCGCCCGCCGTCGTCGGCCGGTCGCCGAGGAGGTCCTCGATGTCGTGACGGTCGATGTTGCCCTGGATGTCGTTGTACGCGATGGCGACGCCGCTACCGGCGAACAGGACCAGGCTGAGGGCGGCGACGCCCCCGCCGCGGGCCAGACGCGAGGTACGACGGCGCTGCGACGAGGCGTGGCGAGGAGTACTGGCAGACACAACTGTCGACTATAGGACCGTCCGCCGTGCGCGCTGCGTCAAGAGCGTGGGGCGGATGTGGAGGGTTTGTGCAACATCCGCCCCATCCCCGCTCACTCGGCGTGCTCGGCGGGCTCCTCGACGTCCTCGAGCCGGGTGCGGGTGAGGGCCAGCTCACGGGTGAGGACGGTGATCCGCCGCTCGAGCTCGCTCATCCGGCGGTAGCTCGTCGCGATGTAGGAGAGGAAGGCGATGACGAGCGCGTAGAGGAGGAGGTCCGCGCCACGACCGACGCCCACCTGGCGGGCCAGCCAGGTGAGCCAGTCGGGGAACATCACCGACGCCGCCGCGACGACGACGAAGCCCACCAGGAGGATCCGCCGGATCGCCTGGTGCCGAGCGTTGGCCGTCCCCCGGGTGAGCAGCACCGCCACGACGCTGACCGCGACGAGCAGCAGCACCTGGATGACGATCTGGTCGGACATGGGGCTCCCTGGGTCGGAGGGTCAGCGGAAGAGGAGGTCGACGAGGATGTTCACCGAGTTGAGCAGGGACTGGCCCTTGGCCCGCGAGTAGTCGGTGTACAGGACGTGGACGGGGTGCTCGGCCCACGGTAGACCGGTCCGCCCGAGCTGGGCGACGATCTCCGAGGCGTGCGCCATGCGGTCCTGGCGCAGGTCGACGTGCTCGGCCGCGTCGCGGCGGATGACCCGCAGACCGTTGTGCGCGTCGGTGAGTCGCAGCCCCGTCGAGCGGTTCGTCACCCACACCGCGGTCTTGAGCACGACGCGCTTGAGCAGGCCGGGCCGGGTGCGGTCGTCGAGGAACCGGGAGCCGAAGACGACGGCGAGGTCCTCCTCGCGCGCCTTGCGCACCATGTCGACGGCGTCGGAGACCTGGTGCTGGCCGTCGGCGTCGAACGTCACGAGGTAGGGGGCGTCGGTGCAGGTGAGCACCCACTCGATGCCCGTCTGCAGCGCGGCGCCCTGGCCGAGGTTGACGGGGTGGCGCACGACGACGGCGCCGGCCTCGCGCGCCCGCGCGGCGGACTCGTCGGTGCTGCCGTCGTCGACGCAGACGATGTTGGGGAAGGTCTCCCGCGCCCGGCGCACGACGTCGCCGATGACGGACTGCTCCTCGAACAGCGGCACGACGAGCCAGGTGTCGGTGACGGTGCGTTCGCCGGTGGGCGGGACCGGCGTCGATCTCATGCCCTCATTGTGACAGCACCCCACCGGCCTTCTCCTGCCTCGCTCCCTCGCCTCCCTCCCACCCGCGACAGCCGACTTCCGCACGACAGTCGAGTTCCGTACGACGCCGACGTCGCGCGTCATCCGACTTCCGCACGACAGCCGCCTTTCCGCGACGTGGCGCGGACCACGGTCCCGTGAGCCGCGGGGTGTGCTCCGTTACCCTGAGCGGGGCGCTGCACCTGGCAGCCGGAAAGGGACGAATGACAGTACGGATCACCGACAGCGCCGACGTCGCGCCCGACGCCCGACTCGGCGACGGCACCTCCGTATGGCATCTCGCCCAGGTGCGCGAGGGCGCGGTCCTCGGCGAGGGCTGCGTCGTCGGCCGCGGCGCCTACATCGGCACCGGCGTGCGGCTGGGGAACAACTGCAAGGTGCAGAACTACGCGCTCGTCTACGAGCCCGCCGAGCTGGCCGACGGCGTCTTCGTCGGCCCCGCCGCCGTCCTCACCAACGACACCCACCCGCGGGCCATCAACCCCGACGGCTCCCTCAAGTCGGCCGACGACTGGGAGGCCGTCGGCGTGACCGTCGGCACCGGCGCCGCCATCGGCGCCCGGGCCGTCTGCGTCGCGCCCGTGACGATCGGTGCGTGGGCCACGGTCGCCGCCGGCGCCGTCGTCACCCGTGACGTGCCCGCCCACGCCCTCGTCGCCGGTGTCCCGGCCCGCCAGATCGGCTGGGTCGGTCACGCCGGACGTCGCCTCGAGCCCGAGGGCGACCTGCTCCGCTGCCCGGCCACCGGCCGGACGTACGCCATCCACGACAACGAACTGCGCGAGGTCACCGCATGAACCAGTCCTTGATCCCTGCCGCGAAGCCGATCATCGGAGACGAGGAGCGGGCCGCCGTCGACGCCGTGCTGCGCTCGGGCATGGTCGCGCAGGGCCCGCAGGTCGCGGCGTTCGAGGAGGAGTTCGCGGAGCAGCTCGTCGAGGGCCGCCGCTGCCAGGCGGTGAGCTCGGGGACCGCCGGTCTCCACGTCGGCCTGCTCGCCAGCGGTGTCGGCCCCGGGGACGAGGTCATCGTCCCGTCCTTCACCTTCGCGGCGACGGCGAACTCGGTCGCGCTCACCGGCGCCACCCCGGTGTTCGCCGACATCGACCCCGACACCTTCTGCCTCGACCCCGAGTCGGTGCGCGCCGCCGTCACCGAGCGCACCCGCGGGGTCATGCCGGTGCACCTGTACGGGCACCCGGCCGACATGGTCGCCTTCGAGGCGCTCGCGGCCGAGCTCGGCCTGGAGATCTACGAGGACGCCGCGCAGGCGCACGGCGCAAGCCTCCACGGCCGCAAGGTCGGCACGTGGGGCCGCTTCGCGATGTTCTCCCTCTACCCGACCAAGAACATGACGTCCGGTGAGGGCGGCATGGTGTCCTGCGCCGACGAGGCCGTCGCCCGCATGGTGCGCCTGCTGCGCAACCAGGGCATGGAGCGCCAGTACGCCAACGAGGTCATCGGCCTCAACGTGCGGATGACCGACATCCACGCGGCGATCGGCCGCGTGCAGCTCGGCAAGCTGCCCGCCTGGACGGCCCGGCGCCAGGCCAACGCGGCCTTCTTCGACGAGCACCTCACCGGTGTCGTCACCCCGCCGGTGGCCGACGGTGCGGTCCACGTCTACCACCAGTACACGATCCGGGTCGAGGCCTCCGAGCGGGACCGCATGGTCACCGCGCTGCGTGAGGAGCACGGCGTCGGGACGGGCGTCTACTACCCGATCCCCAACCACCGCCTCTCCTCGCTGGAGCAGTACGCCCCGGCGCACGAGCTGCCGCAGACCGAGAAGGCGGCCGGCGAGGTCATCTCGCTGCCGGTCCACCCCTCGCTGTCCCAGGAGGACCTCGAGCGGGTCGTGTCCGGGGTCAACGCCGTGGCGAAGGCGGGTGCGTGATGCCGATCCGCATGGGCCTCATCGGCCTCGGGGCCATGGGCCGTCACCACGCCCGGGTCATCCGCCAGACGTCCGGGATGGAGCTCGTCGCGGTCGCCGACCCCGGCGGGGACGCCTACGGGGTGGCCGGTGACCTCGAGGTGCTGCCCGACGTCCACGCGCTCATCGCGGCCGGGATCGACGCCGCGATGGTCGCCGTGCCGACCGTCCACCACGAGGAGGTCGGCCTGGCACTCGCCGCCGCCGGCGTCCACACGATGATCGAGAAGCCGATCGCGCACACCGTGGAGGCCGGGGAGCGGGTCGCCACGGCGTTCGAGGAGGCCGGGCTCGTCGGGGCCGTCGGCTACGTCGAGCGGTGCAACTCCGCCGTCCTCGAGCTGCGTAAGCGCCTCGCCGCGGGCGAGCTGGGACAGGTGTACCAGATTCAGACCCGGCGCCAGGGCCCGTTCCCGGCGCGGATCTCGGACGTCGGCGTCGTCAAGGACCTCGCGACCCACGACGTCGACCTCACCGCGTTCATCGCCGGCAGCCCCTACGACCAGGTCGCCGCGCAGGTGACCCACCGCTCGGGCCGCGAGCACGAGGACATGGTGCTCGCCATCGGCCGGCTCGCCTCCGGCGTCATCGTCAACCACGTCGTCAACTGGCTCTCGCCGATGAAGGAGCGCACCACCGTCGTCACCGGCGAGCGTGGCGCGTTCGTCGCCGACACGATGACCGGCGACCTCACGTTCTACGCCAACGGCACCGTGCCGACGACGTGGGACCGGGTGGCCCAGTTCCGCGGCGTCACCGAGGGTGACGTCGTGCGCTACGCGCTGCCCAAGCGCGAGCCGCTCGCGGTGGAGCAGGAGAACTTCCGTGACGCCGTCGCCGGCACCGGCACGGACATCGTCACCATGCGTGAGGGTGTCCACACCCTCACCGTCATCGAGGCGATGCTCGCCTCCGCCCACGACGGCGGCCGCACCATCGCCCTGTAGCACCCCCGCCTCACCCGCCGAGAGCCGGATCGTGCCCCGTGCACGATCCGGCTCTCGGCG
>NZ_VDFS01000001.1:12158-48521 GCF_006151955.1 Georgenia sp. 311
GTCAACGGAGGAGCTTGGACATGCGGCGGTCGGCGAGCTTCTTGCCGCCCGTCTGGCAGGTGGGGCAGTACTGCAGGGACGAGTCGGCGAAGGACACCTCGGCCACGGTGTCCCCGCACACCGGGCACGCCTGGCCGGTGCGCCCGTGCACGGCCATCCCCGAGCGCTTGACGTCCTTGAGGTCCCGCGCGTCCTTGCCCACCGACGCCTCGATCGCGGCCGTGAGCACGGCGGTGACGGCGGTGAACAGGCGCTCGCGGGCCTCCTCGTCGAGCGTCCGGGTGAGGGCGAAGGGGCTGAGCCGGGCGGCGTGGAGGATCTCGTCGGAGTAGGCGTTGCCGATCCCGGCGATCGCGCCCTGGTCCCGCAGCAGGCCCTTGACCTGCTGGTTGCGCGCGTCGAGCAGGCCGTCCAGGGCCGGCCGGGTGAAGTCCGGGGACAGCGGCTCGACACCGAGCGTGGCGATCCGCTCGACCTCGCGGGGGTCGCGCACGACGTGGATGGCCAGGCTCTTCTTCGTGCCGGCCTCGGTGAGGTCGAACGCGCCGGCGTCGAGCACGACGCGCGCCGCCAGCCCGGACCGTCCGGCCCGCGGCATCCCCTCGGGCGGTGTGTCGTGCCACCGCAGCCAGCCCGCCCGGGCGAGGTGGAGGACGAGGTGGACCTCGCCGTCGGGACCGGACGTGACGACGTCGAGCCACTTGCCGTGGCGCCCCACCCCGGTGACGGCCGCGCCCACGAGCGCCGTCGGCGGCGGGTCGTAGGTCTTGAGCGCCGGGAAGCTCGTCACGTGGACGGCGCGCACCACCTGGCCGGTGGCACGGGTGGCGAGCACCTGCGCCAGGGCCTGCACCTCGGGCAGCTCGGGCACCGGCCCATTGTGGCAGAGGGCGGGGGCCCGGGCCGGGGGACGCGAACGGCGCCGGGCCGCAGGAGCTGCGACCCGGCGCCGTCGGCGTGCTCGGCCTACTGGCCGGTCTTGGCGTACTTGGCCTCGACGGCGTCCTTCTGCGGGCGCCACCACGCCTCGTTGGCGCGGTACCACTCGATGGTGTCGGCCAGCCCGGCGCGGAAGTCGCGGAACCGCGGCTCCCAGCCGAGCTCCTCGCGCAGCGGGGTGGCGTCGATCGCGTAGCGCAGGTCGTGGCCCGGACGGTCCGCGACGTGGTCGTAGTCCTGCGGGTCGCGCCCGAGCAGCTCGAGGATGAGCTCGACGACGGCCTTGTTGTTCATCTCGCCGTCGGCGCCGATGAGGTAGGTGCGCCCGAGCTGACCGGCGTCGATGATCCGCCACACCGCGGAGTTGTGGTCCGCGACGTGGATCCAGTCACGCACGTTGAGCCCGGCGCCGTAGAGCTTGGGACGCCGGCCGTCGAGCACGTTGGTGATCTGGCGGGGGATGAACTTCTCGATGTGCTGGTACGGCCCGTAGTTGTTCGAGCAGTTCGACAGCGTCGCCTCCACCCCGAAGGACCGCACCCACGCGCGGACGAGCATGTCCGAGCCGGCCTTGGTCGAGGAGTACGGGGAGGAGGGGTTGTACGGCGTGGACGCGGTGAACTTCGCCGGGTCGTCGAGCTCGAGGTCGCCGTACACCTCGTCGGTCGAGATGTGGTGCAGGCGGGTGCCGTGACGGCGCACCGCCTCGAGCACCGTGTACGTCCCGATGAGGTTCGTCTGGACGAACGGCCACGGGTCGTTGAGCGAGTTGTCGTTGTGCGACTCCGCCGCGAAGTGGACGACGACGTCGGCCGCCTCGACGAGCGGGTCGACGACGTCGCGGTCGGCGACGTCGCCCTCGACGATCTCGATGTCCAGGCCGGCCAGGGACTCCCGGTTGGCCGCGTAGGTGAACTTGTCCAGGACCGTCACGCGGGCGTCAGGACGCTCGGCGACGGTCTGGTGGACGAAGTTGGCTCCGATGAACCCGGCGCCTCCGGTGACCAGCACGTGCACTGGCTGCTCCTTGTCGTTGATGACGGACGTGCCCCTAGTGTGCGTCAGGGACGGCCCATGCCGTGATAGGTCCAGCCGGCTGCGCGCCACTGGGCGGGGTCCAGGACGTTGCGGCCGTCGATGATAGCGGGCCGGTTCGGCAGGGACACGGTCGCCGCGGGGTCGAGCTCGCTGAACTCCCGCCACTCGGTGAGCAGCAGGACGAGGTCCGCGCCCGTCATCGCCTCGTGGGCGGTGGGGGCGACGGTGAAGTCGTGGTGGTCCTGGCCGGCGAGCACGGGGCCGGCCTGCGGGTCGGTGACGGTGACCCGGGCGCCGGCGGTCGCCAGCCGGTGGGCGATGTCGAGCGCGGGGGAGTTGCGCATGTCGTCGGTGTCCGGCTTGAACGCCGCCCCGAGGACGGCGACGTTCGCGCCGTCGAGCTGCCCGCCCAGCAGGTCGGTGGCCAGGGTGATGACGTGGTCACGGCGCCGGTCGTTGATCGAGTCGACCTCGCGCAGGAAGCCGAGCGCCTCGTCGACGCCGAGCTCCTCGGCGCGGGCCATGAACGCCCGGATGTCCTTGGGCAGGCAGCCGCCGCCGAAGCCCACGCCGGCGCGCAGGAACTTCGACCCGATGCGGTCGTCGTGGCCGATGGCCTGGGCGAGCTGGGTGACGTCGGCACCGGTGGCCTCGCACAGCTCGGCCATCGCGTTGATGAAGGAGATCTTCGTCGCGAGGAAGGAGTTCGCGGCCACCTTGACGAGCTCGGCGGTCGGGTAGTCGGTGAGCAGGCGCGGGATCTGCTGGCGGTTGATGAGGTCGTCGTACACCTCGTCGAGCAGCGCCTGGCCGTGCGCGGCGGCCTGCGGATCTGCGGGCAGGCCGTAGACCATGCGGTCGGGGGAGATGGTGTCCTGGACGGCGAAGCCCTCACGGAGGAACTCGGGGTTCCACACGAGCACGCCACCGGCCGCCTCGACCTGGGCGGCGATGCCGGCCGCCGTGCCCACCGGCACGGTCGACTTGCCGACGACGACGGGCGCGCCGGCCTCGGTGGGCGCAAGGTGCGGCAGCAGGGCCGCGACCGAGCCGTTGACCTGGGACATGTCCGCCGCGTAGGAGCCCTCCTGCTGCGGGGTGCCCACGCCGATGAAGTGGACCGCGGCGCCGGCCACCTCGGTCATGTCGGTGGAGAACCGCAGCCGGCCCGCCGCGACGTTGCGCTCGAGGATGTCCGCGAAGCCGGGCTCGTGGAACGGGGCCTTGCCCTGTGCGAGGAGGGCCACCTTGGTCTCGTCGACGTCGATGCCGACGACGTCATGACCAAGCTCTGCCATCGACGCCGCGTGCACCGCACCCAGGTAGCCACAACCGATCACCGAAATCTGCATGGGCTCACCCTAGCGAGCGGCGGTCCCATCGCGGGGAGACCAACGGCCGCCGTTTTGCCGCCGGGGGCAACACGCCACCCGTCGCCGAACCGGACAAGCCGGTAGATTCGACGCATGACGTCCCGTGGAGCGCGCCTCGTCGTCGCCGGCACGGCAGCCGGTGCTCTCATCGTCGGGGCCGCGGCTCCCGCCGCCCTCGCGGCGCCCGGAGGCGGTCCGGCACCCGGCGACGCCGCCCGCGACGTCGCCGTCCTCCAGCTCACCGACGACGACGGACGGCCCACCGACCTCGCGCGGACGGTGGCTGACCTGCGCGCCGGCAGCTCGGTCCTCACCCCCGAGCTCGAGGCGCCGGAGTTCTACGTCGCCGGCGTCACCTGGGCCGGCGGGCAGGAGCCCGACGAGAGGATCTCCATCCGCGTCCGCTCCGGGGAGGGGTGGACGTCGTGGACCGAGCTCGACACCGAGGTGGTCGACGGGGAGGACGTCGGGGGGACCGAGCCGTACGTCGTCGGCGGGGCCACCGGGGTCCAGCTCCGGCTCGACGGCGGTGACGGCACCCTGCCCCAGGACCTGCGCGTCCACCTCATCCCGCCGGAGCCCACCGACGAGGAGGTCGTCGCCGACTCCGCGCCCGCGGCCGCCGAGCTGACCCGACGCGTCGCCTCCTCGGCGACCGCGACGGCCACCGCGTCGGGCCCGGCGTCGGCCGCGCAGACCGAGGCCGCCGCCCCGACCTTCGGGGTGCTCGCCGCCACGGCGGGCGCGCCGAGCGTCGTGCCCCGCTCCGGGTGGGGCGCCGGCTACTCCACCCCCGCCTGGACGCCGGACTTCTACGAGCTGCGCGCCGCCGTCGTCCACCACACCGCCGGCTCCAACGACTACACCGCGGCGCAGTCCGCCGGCATCGTCCGGGGCATCTACCACTACCACTCGACGAGCCGCGGCTGGGGAGACATCGGCTACAACTTCCTCGTCGACAAGTACGGCCAGGTCTTCGAGGGCCGCAACGGCACCCTCGCCGCGCCCTACGGCCTCATGGCCGAGGGCGGTCACGCCCGCGGCTTCAACGACGGCACGCTCGGCATCTCCGTCATCGGGGACTACACGCGCGTGCGTGCCCCCGACCTCGTCATGACACGCATGGCCGAGGTCATCGCGTGGAAGTTCGCCGACGCCGGCATCGAGGTGCGGACGGCCAGCGGCTACCGCTCCCCGGGCACCTACGCCCGCCCCGCCGGGCAGCAGCTCCCGCGCGTCTTCGCCCACCGCGACGTCGACGCCACCACCTGTCCCGGCGACGACATCTACGCGCGCATCCCCGCCCTCCTCGACGACGTCGCCCGCCGCGTCTCGGCCCTGGGCGGGCGGCCGAGCACCGTCCACCTCAGGAACGTCGCCACCGGCGGCGGGGCGGACCTGTCCTACCCGCGCGGCCGGTCGGCCGACACCCTGCTCGTCGGCGACTGGGACGGCGACGGCGTCGACACCGTCGCGGTGCGCCGCGGCAGCCGCTACGAGTTCTACGACGACCACGGGTCCACCCCCTCCTCCGTCGTCGTCTACGGGCGCGCGGGCGATGACGTCCTCGTCGGGGACTGGAACGGGGACGGCAAGGACACCCTCGCGGTGCGCCGCGGCCGGGAGTACCACGTGAAGAACTCGCTGAGCGGCGGCCCGGCCGACCAGGTCATCGTCTACGGCCGCGAGCGTGACCGGGTGCTCGTCGGGGACTGGAACGGGGACGGCAAGGACACCTTCGCCGTGCGCCGCTACAGCGTCTACCACGTGAAGAACTCGATGTCCGGGGGCGAGGCCGACCACGTCTTCCGCTACGGCCGCGACTCCGACCTCGTCCTCGTCGGCGACTGGGACGGCGACGGCAAGGACACCATCACGGTGCGCCGCGGGCGCAGCTACTACGTCAACAACCGGCTCGCGGGCGGGGAGGCGAACAGCGTCTTCGAGTTCGGCCGCCCGGCCGACGCGTCGCTCGTCGGCGACTGGGACGGCGACGGCGTCGACGGCATCGGGGTGCGCCGCCTCGGCTGAGCCGTGGACGTGGACGTGGACGTGGGCGGGCGGCGTGCCCGGCGCCCGCCCACTAGGCTGTCCGGGTGAACATCGAGGGTACGCGGTGGCTGGTGGCCGGAGCCGCGGGAATGCTGGGCACCGACGTGTGTGACCTCCTGCGCAGCCGCGGCGCGCACGTCGTCGCCGCCGACCGTGAGGAGCTCGACGTCACCGACCCCGCCCAGGTGGCCGAGCAGGTGCGCGACGTCGACGTCGTCGTCAACTGCGCCGCGTGGACCGCCGTGGACGACGCCGAGGAGAAGGAGGCCGCGGCCTTCGCCCTCAACGCCGTCGCCCCCCAGCTGCTCGCCCGGGCCGCGCGCCTCGCCGGCGCCCGGATGGTGCAGATCTCCACCGACTACGTCTTCGCCGGTGACGCCACCCGGCCCTACGCGGAGTCCGCGGCCATCGCCCCGCGCTCGGCCTACGGGCGCACCAAGGCCGCGGGGGAGTGGGCCGTGCGCGCCGAGTGCCCCGACCACCTCATCGTGCGCACCGCGTGGCTCTACGGCGCCCACGGCAAGTGCTTCCCCAAGACGATGGCCCGCCTGGCCGCCGAGCGGGACGCGCTGACCGTCGTCGCCGACGAGGTCGGCCAGCCGACGTGGACGGCGGACCTCGCCGACCTGCTCGTGCGGCTCGTCGAGGCCGACGCGCCGTCCGGGACGTACCACGGGACCTCCTCCGGTGAGACGTCGTGGTTCGGCTTCACCGAGGAGATCGTCCGCACCCTCGGCAAGGACCCGGCCATGGTGAGCCCGACGACCGCGGCGGACTTCAAGCGGCCCGCCCCGCGCCCGTCGTACTCGGTGCTGGGCCACGAGGCGCTGCTGCTCGCCGGTGTCGAGCCCATCGGCCACTGGGCCGAGCGGTGGACCGTGGCGGCCCCCGAGGTCCTCGCCTGAGCCGCTGATCAGGCGGGATGCCACGTCCCTCCCGGCCGCCTAGGCTTGTTGCTCGGCCAGGACAGGCCGTACCGGGCGGAACGAACGGGGGAACCGATGGGTGCGCGACGCACTGCGCTCGTGGTCGGAACGGTGACGGCACTGACGCTCCTCGGAGCGCCGGCGAACGCCAAGGGCGGTGAGGTCGGAGGCAGCGGCAGCGTCTACCACCTCACCGACGGCTGGAGCTCGCGCACCGACGAGACCGTGGCCTACGGGCGCGCCGGAGACCGCGTCTACGTCGGCGACTGGGACGGCGACGGCGAGGACACGCTGGCCGTCCGTCGCGGCGCCACCTACTACTTCGCCAACACCCTCTCCGGCGGCTCGGCCGACCGCGTCGTCACCTACGGGCGCCCCGGCGACACCGTCCTCATGGGCGACTGGGACGGCGACGGCGTCGACACCCCGGCCGTGCGCCGCGGCAACGTCTACCACGTGAAGAACTCCCTCGGCGGCGGCGGCGCGGACCGGGTCGTCGTCTACGGCAACCCGGGTGACGAGGTCCTCGTCGGGGACTGGGACGGCGACGGCCGCGACACCCTCGGGGTGCGCCGCGGCAACGTCTACCACCTGAAGAACTCCCTCTCCGGCGGGCGGGCCGACCACACCGTGCCCTACGGGCGCGCCGGCGACGACGTCCTCGTCGGGGACTGGAACGGCGACGGCCGCGACACCCTCGGGGTGCGCCGCGGCAGCGCCTACTACCTGAAGAACCGGATCGCGGGCGGCGGGGCCGACCGGGTGCTGGCCTTCGGGCGCGAGGACGACGCCGTCCTCGTGGGCGACTGGAACGGTGACGGCGCCGCGACGCTCGGCATCCGCCGCGCGGCGCAGAGCGCCGGCCAGGGCGGCCTCACCTCCTTCGACGCCGAGATGGTCGACCTCGTCAACGCCGAGCGGCGCCGCGCCGGCGTCGCGCCCGCGCAGGCCTGGCCGCTCCTTCGCGAGGGCGCCCTGGAGCACTCGAGGTGGATGGCGCGCACCGGCAGCTTCGAGCACGCGACCGGCACGACCATCAGCTCCGACGGCCGGGCCGCGGGCTGTGACGCCTCGGCGGAGAACATCTTCTGGGGCACGAGCGGCTTCGCCACCGACCCCGCGGCGGTCCTGCGTGAGTACATGAACTCCCCGGGCCACCGGGCCAACATCCTCGCCCCGGAGAACCGCTTCATCGCCATCGGCAGCGTCCAGGCGGACAACGGCCGCATCTACAACACCCAGCGCTTCGCCCGCAGCTGCTCCTGAGCCGCGCCTGAGAGGGCCTCAGCCCTTTCCTCCAGCCCGCCCGTTACGGTAGGCGGACCGGCACGGCGACCGCCTGCCGTGGGAGAGGTGTGACAGATGCGGCGAGTGTTCGGCGTGCCCCGGGCGTACGCGTGGGGTTCGGCGTCGGCGATCCACGATCTCGTGGGCAGCGAGCCGGACGGCACACCTCTCGCCGAGCTCTGGTTCGGGGCCCACCCCTCCGCCCCGGCACGGACGGCGGAGGACGGCTCGGACCTCCGGTCGCTCATCACCGAGGACCCCGAGGGCACCCTGGGGTACGACGTCCTGGCCCGCTTCGGCCCCCAGCTGCCCTACCTCCTCAAGCTCATCGCCCCGCAGCGGCCGCTGTCCCTCCAGGTGCACCCCGACCTGCGGCGCGCCCAGGAGCGCTTCGCCGCGGAGAACGCCGCCGGCGTCGCCCTCGACTCGCCCGTGCGCAACTACCGCGACCCGAACCACAAGCCCGAGCTCGTCTTCGCGCTCACGACGTTCGAGGCGCTGTGCGGCTTCCGCGCGCCGCGGCGGGCCGCCGAGCTGCTCGCCGGCCTCGACGCCCCCGTGGCGCGGTCCCTGCACACGGCGCTGCGCGCCGACCCGACGCCGTCGGGCATGCGCACCGCGTTCACCGCGCTGCTCCACGAGTCCACCCGCCCCGGGCCGGAGGAGGTCGAGCAGGTGGTCGCGGCCTGCCGGGAACGGGCCGCGCAGGGCTCGCCGTCACCGCGCGCCGACGGCATCGTCTGCCGGCTGGCCGAGGAGTACCCGCACGACCCCGGCGTCGTCGCCTCCCTGCTCCTCAACCCGGTGACCCTGCAGCCCGGGGACTCGCTGTTCGTCCCGGCCGGCGGCGTGCACGCCTACCTGTCCGGGCTCGGCGTCGAGGTCATGGCCTCCTCGGACAACGTCCTGCGGGCCGGGCTGACGAGCAAGCACGTCGACGTCGCCGAGGTGCTCGACTGCGTCGACTACGTGGCCGCACCGCCGATCCGCATCGCGCCGGAGGTGTTCCACGGGGCGACCCGGGTGTTCTACGCGCCGGTGGACGACTTCGAGCTGTCGGTGACGACCCTGGCCGAGGGCGACTGCGCCGACGGCCCGCGTCCCCTGCCGGGCCGTGGCCCGCGGGTGCTCCTGTGCCTCGAGGGCTCGCTCGCGGTGAGCGGGGAGACCCGCGGCCTCACCCTCGACCGGGGGCACGCCGCGTTCGTCCGTGCCGACGACGGTCCCCTCACCATCGCCGGCACCGGCACCCTCGTCCAGGCCGACGTCCCCTGACCCTCCGCGAGAGCCGACTTTCTCGCGAGAGCGGACTTCCGCACGAGAGCGGACTTCCGCACGAGAGCCGAGTTGCTCGCGAGAGCGGACTTCCGCACGAGAGCCGAGTTGCTCGCGAGAGCGGACTTCCGCACGAGAGCGGAGTTGCTCGCGAGAGCGGAGTTCTGTCTGCCCGGGGGAACTGTCATCGGCATGCGCGACGAGTGGAATTCCCACGCTGAGGCGTGCGCGGACGTCGACCGGTCGGTGTTAGTGCGGAAGTCGGCTGTCGTGCGGAACTCGGCTGTCGCGCAGAAGTCGGCTGTCGCGACCAACCCGGCTGTCGCGCAGAAGTCTGCTGTCGCGACCAACTCGGCTGTCGTGCGGAACTCGGCTGTCGTGCGGAACTCGGCTGTCGGGCGGAAGTCGGCTGTCGCGGGGGATGGGGGTCAGGGGGTGGGGACGTCGGCGAGGCGGAGGAGGAGGTCGCGGACCTCGGTGGCGCGGACGTGGGACGTCGCGGTCGCCGGGTCGCTGCACAGGAGCACCGGGCCGGCCTCCGGGGAGTCGGGCAGGCGCCCGTGGCTGCCGCGCAGCGGGGCCGGGTCGAGCGGCACGACGTCCATGAGGTAGCGCATCCCGAGCTTCTTGCGCAGCAGGGCCTTGCCCGCCCGGAGCTTGACGAACCTGTCCTCCGGGTCCATGAACAGCTCGACGGGGTCGTAGCCCGGCTTCTTGTGGATCTCCACGAGCCGGGCGAAGTCCGGGGCATGACGATCCTCGAGCCAGTAGTAGTACGTGAACCACGCGCGCGGCTCGGCGACGAGCACGAGCTCCCCGGAGCGCGGGTGGTCCAGGCCGTTGGCCCGCTTGCCCTCCTCGTCGAGCACCTGCTCGACGCCGGGCAGCGTCTCGAGCAGCTCGCGCACCGCGGGCACGTCGGCCGGGTCCTTGACGTAGACGTGCGCGAGCTGGTGGTCGGCGACGGCGAACGCGCGTGACGTCCAGGGGTCGAGGAGCTCGCCGGTGGAGTTGCGGTGGACGTGCAGCAGCCCTGCGCGGCGCAGCGCCCGGTTGACGTCGACGGGCGTGTCGACGTCGGTGATGCCGTACTCGGACAGGACGACGACGGTCGCGCCGAGCGCCTCGGCGTCGTCGAGCAGGGGGGCGAGGGCCTCGTCGACCTCCTTCGCAGCCCGAACGGCCTCGGGGCCGGAGGACCCGAAGCGCTGGAGGTCGTAGTCCAGGTGCGGGATGTAGGCGAGGGTGAGGTCGTGGTCGGGCATGACCTTGCGGGTCGCGCCGACGATCCACCTCGAGGACTCGATGTTCGCTCCCGGCCCCCAGAAGGTGAAGAGCGGGAAGGGCCCGAGCTCGGTGACCAGCTCGTCGTGCAGGGACGGCGGCCAGGTCCAGCAGTCGGGCTCCTTGCGCCCGTCGGCGTGGTACTCGGGCCGGGGGGTCACGGTGGTGTCGACGTCGGCGCCCATGGCGTACCACCAGCACACGTTGGCGACCCGGTAGCCCGGGCGGTGGCGGCGGATGGTCTCCCACACGCGCTCGCCCTCGACGAGACCGCTGTGCTGGCGCCACAGCAGGACGTCGCCGAGGTCGCGGAAGTACCACCCGTTGGCGACGATGCCATGCTCGCTCGGCAGCAGACCGGTGAGGTAGGTGGACTGGGCGGTGCACGTGACGGCGGGCAGCACCGTGTCGAGCTGGGCCTGGTAGCCCTGCCGGGCCACGCGCCGCAGCCGCGGCATGTGCTCGAGCAGCTGCGGGGTCAGCGCGACGACGTTGAGTACGAGCACCTTGGTCATGCGTCCTCCAGTCCGAGCGAGAGCAGCTCGCCGCGGGCGTGCCGCAGCTCGGCCGCGATCCCCGCGACGAGCCCGGCGTCGTCCGCCGGGCGCTGGTCGGGCGGCAGGACCGCCCACGTGTAGGTCTCCACCTCGAGGTGGTCGGTCAGGGGCCGCGGGCCGCCGACGAGCGCCCCGAGCGACGCGGTGAGCGAGGCCGTCGTGCTGCCCAGCGGGCTGCGCGGGGCCGAGTGCAGCGGCAGGTGGAAGTGCACCCGCCAGGGCCCCTCGGCGGGCAGCGGCTCGTCCCCGAGCGCCTCGGGCAGGTCGTCGCGCCCGACGACGCCGCCGGCGGTGGGCTCGCGGACCTGGTGGAGGAAGCGGTCCTCGACGAACTCGGCGAGGACGGCGCGCGAGGCCGGGTCGGCGGGGTCCGCGACGTCGAGGGCGGCGGACACCTGCGCCTTGACGACGGGCAGTCCCGCCGAGGTGAGCCGAGCCATCGCCTCGGCGGGGTCCTCGAAGACCGTGGCGAGGTGCGCGGTGTCGACGCACACCCCGAGGTGCTCGGTGTCGATGCCGGCGAGCTCGCGGACGGCCTGGGCCGTCGTCTCGACGACGCAGCCGGGCTCGGGCTCCAGGCCCACCCGCACGGTGCGTCCGGTGCGGTCACGCAGCCGGGCCAGGCCGTCGGCGAGCAGGTCGAGGTTCACCCGTGCCGTGGCCGCCCGCTCGGGCGACCACGGCGTGTGCCATGCGAGCGGAAGGGTGCTCACGCTGCCGCGGACGGCGTCCTCGGGCAGCAGCCCGGCGAGCACGGCCGCGGCGTCGAGCGTGAACTCCAGGCGCTCGGGCTCGGTCCAGTCCGGCCGGTAGACGCGGTGCTTGACCACCGGGTCGTGGAAGCCGCCGTAGGGGAAGGCGTTGAGCGTGACGACCTCCAGGCCCTGCTCGTCCAGCGTGCGGCGCAGCGCCGCGAGCTCGGACCTGTCGGCGGCGAGCAGCCCGGCCGCCTGCGCCGGCAGCCACAGCCCCAGGCCGAGCCGGTCGACGCCGAGCTCGGCGCGCACCGGCCCGGCGAAGCGGCGGAGCTGGTCGTGGATCCCGGCGAGGTCCTCCGCGGGGTGGACGTTGCTGCAGTAGGCGAGGTGGACGACGGTCCCGTCCGGGTGACGCAGGCGCATGTCAGGCCCCGGTGCGCTCTCCGCGCAGGATCGAGTTGCCCTCGAAGGTCGCCGCCGTCCGGTCGGTGGTGTCGTAGTCGAGCATGAGGCGCCCGCTCTGCCCGAAGAACTCCACCGGGTTGCGCCACAGCACGCGGTCGACGTCGTCGTCGGTGAAGCCGGCGGCAAGCATCGCCTGGCCGGTCTTGTACGTCTTCAGCGGGTCGCTGCGGCCCCAGTCGGCGGCGGAGTTCACCAGCACCCGGTCCAGCCCGCGCTCCTGGAGGATGCGCACGAGGCGGTGCTCGTCCATCTTCGTGTCGGGGTAGATGGAGAACGCGAGCCAGGCGCCGGCGTCGTCGACCATCTCGACGGTGGTCTCGTTGAGGTGGTCGACGACGACCATCCCGGGCTCGATGCCGACCTCGGCGACGAGGTCGAGGGTGCGGCGGGTGCCGACGGCCTTGTCCCGGTGGGGGGTGTGGACCATGGCGGGCAGGCCGAACTCGCCGGCGAGCTCGAGCTGGCGGGCGAAGACCCGCTCCTCGGCCTCGGTCATCGAGTCGAACCCGACCTCGCCGACGGCGACGACGCCGTCCTTGGCGAGGTAGCGGGGCAGCACGTCCAGCACGCCGAGGCAGCGCGGGTCGTTGGCCTCCTTGGGGTTGAGCGCGATCGTCGCGTGGTGCGCGATGCCGAACTGGGAGGCGCGGAAGCGCTCCCAGCCGACGAGCGCGTCGAAGTAGTCGACGAAGGAGCCCACGGTGGTGCGGGGCTGGCCGAGCCAGAACGCCGGCTCGACCAGGGCCCGCACGCCGGCCGCGTGCATGGCCTCGTAGTCGTCCGTCGTGCGGGACGTCATGTGGATGTGCGGGTCGAAGATGCGCATGGCGGGCTCCTGGTGGGGTGGTCAGGCGGTGGGCCGCAGGGTGGCGGCGACGTCGGGGAACTGGTCCAGGACGTGGGGGACGCGGTCGAGGACGAGGCGCACGTCCTCGGGCACGGCGCGGCCGGCGGCGAGCCGCTCGTGGGCGTAGGCGGCGACCATGCGGCCGAGCTCGTCGTCGGTGCGCTCTCCGAGGCTGTCGACCGCCGCGAGGGGCACGCCGACGAACAGGCACTTGAGGACGCCCTGGCGCCAGGTGGCGGGGTCGAGCCGCTGCCCGGACCACTCGCCCATGGCGGCGGCGACGATGCGGATGTCGTTGGTGCGCAGCCCGTCCTCGACGAGGGGCTGGGCAGCGGTGCCCAGGCCGTCGAGGGCGCGCAGCACGGCGCGCTTCTCGTCGCCGTCGCCGAAGCGGTAGAGCTCGGTGAGCTCGCGCAGGGCCGCCTCCTCGTCGTCGAGCGCCTCGCGGAGCGCGGCGACGAGGACGCCGCGGACGGCGTCGTCGAGGGTGGGACCGTACAGGCCGCTGCGGTCCGCCGGGTCCAGCGGACCGCGGGCGACCTCCCGCGCAGCGGCCGGGAAGAGGCGCCCGATGACGGTGGGGTCGGCGGCGATCTGCGCGGTCATCTGCTCCAGCCGCTCGCTCGCGGCCGGGGAGAGGTGCTCGGCGAGGTCGGCGCGCAGCTGCTGGGTACGGCTCATGTCAGCTCCTGTGGGCGGATGGGGTGGACGGACCGGCGGCCTCGGCGGCCGCGAGGGCGGTGCGCAGCGCCTCCATGGAGCGGCGTGCGACGGCGGGGGCGTCGTGGGCGTGCCGGGTGAGCTCGACCGAGACGAGGCCGTCGTAGCCGATGTCGAGCAGGGCCCGCAGGGACGCCGGGACGTCGACCTCCCCCTCGCCGAACTCGAGGTGCTCGTGCACCCCGCGGCGCATGTCCTCGATCTGGACGTGGGCGACGAGGTCGCCGGCGGCGCGGATGCACTCGTGCGGCGGCAGGTCCTCGTTGACGACGGCGTGCCCGACGTCGACGGTCGCGACGAGTGCAGCGGGGTCGCCCATCCGCGCGCGCAGCTCCCGGACGCCGTCGAGGCGGCTGACGAACATGCCCGGCTCGGGCTCGAAGGCGAGGCGGACGCCGGCCTCCTCGGCGTGCTCGAGCACCGGCGCGAGGCCGGAGACGAGCCGCTCCCAGGCGACGTCCTCGGAGGTCCCGGGCGGCAGGGCGCCGGACCACAGGTGGACGGCGTCACCGCCGAGGTCGACGGCGACGTCGACGGCGTCGTGGATGAGGCGGGCGCGCAGGTCGGCACCCTCGGCGGACAGGAACGTCGGCTCGTGCTTGCGCCACGGGTCCAGGACGTAGCGGGCGCCCGTCTCGACGACGACGCCGAGCCCCAGCCGCTCGAGCTGGGCCGCGGTCTGCGCGACGCGCTCGGCCAGCCCGGGGGAGAAGGGGTCGAGGTGCTGGTGGTCCAGGGTGAGCGCGACGCCCTCGTAGCCCAGCTCGGCGATGATCTCCAGCGCGTCGGGCAGGCGGTGGTCGGTGAAGCCGTTCGTCCCGTAGGAAAGGCGCATGGTCATGTCGGTGAGATTCCCTTCGCGGCGGCGCGGAGCACGGGGCCGGCGACGGTGAGTGCGAGAGCGGCGGCGACGGCCCCGCCCCCGGCGACGAGCGCGGCCTGGAGCGGGACCATCCCACGGATGCCGGTGCCGGTGGCGCGGCGGACGGTCACGGCGTCGGGCGTGCGGACCGCCTCCGCCTGGGCGCGGCCGACCGTGGCGGCGTAGCTCGCGGCGAGCGCGGCGGTGGCCAGCCCGGGCAGCAGGCGCCGGGGGCGCACGCCGCGAGCGACGACGGCGGTGGCCACCGCGCCGGTCGTGGCGAGGGCCGCGCCGGCGACGGCGGGCGTGGAGCCGTGGACCTCGCCGCGGCTGAGCGCGGTGACGGCGACGGTGTGGGCACCGAGCGCCGCGGCCGCGGGCAGCGCCCGGCGCGGGTCGGCCGAGCCGCCGAGCAGGACGTCGAGGGCGCGGGCCGAGCCCATGAGGACCGGTCCGAGCGGGGTGGGCTTGGCGAGCAGGTCGTAGGCCCAGACGGTGCCCGCGAGGGGGACCGCGACGGCCAGCGCGCGGCGCCCGCCGCACGCGGCGAGCCCGAGGGCGGCGGCGGTGAGCCCGCCCGCGAGCCGTAGCGCCGTCGTCGGGCTCACCCGCCCGGAGGGGATGGGCCGCTCGGGCCGCTCGACGGCGTCGAGGTCGCGGTCGGCGTAGTCGTTGAGCGCCATGCCCGCCCAGTACAGGCACACCGAGGACGCCGCGAGGGGCAGGGTGCGCCGGTCCGGCCCGCCGGCGGCGACGGCGCCGGCGAGCGCGTCGCCGGGCACCGAGAGCGCAGCCGGCAGCCGGACGAGCTCGGCGAGGTCGCGGGCGGTGGTCACGCCCGGGCGCCGAGCTGCTCGCACCACTGGGTCAGCGCCCGCCACTGCCCGGCGAGGGTGTGGTCGATGCTGCCGAGCGGGTCCTTGAAGAAGAAGGACAGAGGGCCGAGGACCCCGTTCTCACCGCGCTCGTGCGCTTTGGCGGTGAGCCGGACGAGGTCGACGACGAGCGGGGCGGCGAGCGCGGAGTCGCAGCCCTCCCAGGTGAACTGCATCGTCATCCGGGTGCCGAGGAAGCCCTCGAAGGAGACGTTGTCCCACGCGGTCTTCCAGTCGCCGAGGTCCTCGACGTAGTCGATGTGCATGGGGCCGTCGACGTGGTAGCCGAGCATGGCGTCCAGGCCGGCGCCCTTCGTCGTCGTCTTGCTCACGGCGGCGCGCGGGTCGGCGAGGGTCCGGCCGTCGCCGCCGCCGAGCATGTTGTAGGACGCCCAGGAGCGCACCCGCAGGGCGCGGGTGGCGAACATGGGGGCGAGCGCCGACTTCACGAGCGTCTCGCCGGTCTTGCCATCGCGCCCGGCCCACGGCAGGGCCTGCTGCTTGGCGAGCTCGGTGAGCGCGCCGAGGGTGGCCCCCGGGCTCGGGGTGAAGGAGACGAGCGGGCAGCCGGCCCGGAAGGCGGCGTAGGCGTAGAGCGAGCTCTGCGGCAGCGGCGCCGATCCGGCGTCGAGCGCGGACTCGAGCGCGGCGAGGTTGTCGAGCTCGGGCTTGGACTCGGCGGGCGGCTCGGTGCTCGAGACGTCGACGACGACGACGCGGTCGAGCCGGTGCTCGTCGCGGAAGGCGCGGATGTCGTCGCTGATCGCCTGGGCGGCCTCACGCTGGGTGTCGCGGCGCGGCGCGAGACGGATGCGCGAGTCGGCCGCGGCGAGCTCGGCGCCGAGGGCGGCGACGAGGGCCGGGGGGAAGACCCCGCCGTCCGCGAGGACCTGCGCGCGGTGCGCGAGCGGGGTCTCGATGACGTCGTGGCCGCCGGTCACCAGACCCTCGACCGGGGGGAGCCCGGCGACGGCGACGGGCTCGAGCTCGCTCACGAGTCCGGTGCGGGGAGCGAGCCCCGCGTTCATCGCGAGCGTGCCGAGCGTGGCCGTGGTGGCGACCGAGCCGCGGGCCCCGACGAACCAGACCCCGGTTCGCGTTCCGTCGACGGCAGTACCCTGGGACATCACATCACCTCGTCGTATGTGCACGGCAACCGCCTGTGGCTGCCGGAACTCTGCCCTGTTAGGTAAGGCAGTGTCTTCCGTGTGAGACACGTCTTGACAAAAGACGGTAACACATCGTCCGCTTGTCCTGAACCTACCCGGGTGCGCCGGTGTACCGCGGTGGAGGTGACCAACGGTGGCGTCGTGGCGGCCGGGAGGAGGGACGAGTGGACAGTAGCGGACTGGCGACCGGGACGGGCGCGCATCTCCCCGTGCGGACAGCGGGTGAGGAGGTGGGTGCCGTCCTCGAGCGGGTGCTCGCCGAGGTCGGCCCGCGGGCGGGGCGCCACGGCGTCCTCTACCGGCGGCTGTGGGACGAGCTCGGCCGCGCCGTGAGCGGCGGCAAGCGGTTCCGCGGGAGGCTCGTCGTCGAGGTCCACGACGCGCTCGGCGGCCCCCGGCGGGAGGCGGCCGCGCAGGTCGGGGCGGCCTTCGAGCTGCTTCATGCGGGCTTCCTCGTCCACGACGACCTCATCGACCACGACACGATGCGCCGCGGCGAGCTCAACCTCGCCGCCCGCATGGGGATGGTCGCCCGCGAGGCGGGAGCGCCGGACCTCCAGGCGGAGGAGCTGGCCGAGGCCTCCGCCGTCCTCGCGGGCGATCTCGCCATCTCCCTGGCGCACCGGCTCGTCGCCGGCGTCGCCGCCCCGCCCGACCTCCACGCCCGTCTCCAGGAGCTGCTCTGGGACACGGTGTTCGTCAGCGTCGGCGGCGAGCTCGGCGACGTCGCCGCGGCGCTCGGCCTGCAGGACGTCTCGCTCGACGACGCCCTGCGGATCGCCGCCGAGAAGACCGCCCTCTACTCCTTCCAGGCCCCTCTGCGCGCCGGGGCGATCCTCGCCGGGGCGCCCCCCGCGCTGCGCGGCGAGGTCGAGGCCGTCGGCCTCGCCCTCGGCAAGGCCTTCCAGCTCGTCGACGACCTCCTCGGCGTCTTCGCCCCCGAGTCGGTCACCGGGAAGAGCGCGCTGTCGGACCTGCGCGAGGGCAAGGCGACGACGCTCATGCTCCACGCCCGCACCCTGCCGGTGTGGCGGGTGATCGCGGCGGACGTCGGGCGCCCCGACCTCGACGAGGGGACGGCGCGGGTCGTGCGCCGGGAGCTCGCCCGCTCGGAGGCGCCCGACCGTGTGGTGCGTCAGGCGCGGGCTGAGCTCGACGCCGTCGACGGGCTGCTCGCTGCCTCGCCGGCGCTCGCGGCGGCCGACGCCGTGGTCCGGGGCGTGGGGGAGATGGTCGCGCGCACGCTCGACGACGCGGCCGGGTACGTCGTCGCCGCCAAGGCCTGACCGCGACGACGCGCTAAGTCTCGGCCTATACCAAAGGTACGCGTTGCGCATCCTGAACCCGAGCCGCATAGGGCGACTTTTGATTTGACGTGTGCCGAAGTGGGGCATATCGTCCGAAACGTCGTGACCTGAAGCACAAGGGGCGTGCATCGCGTGATGCGGTCCACGACCCGCCGGGCGGGCGGCAGTTTGGCGGACCCTCCGTCAGTCACTCTCCCGGTGCGCGGCTCCGCTGCGTTGCGGAGCCGACGACGTGCGCGACTCAAGGAGGATTCGTGGCAAGACGATCAACGGGGCGCCGCTGGGCGACCCGAGGCGCGAGCGCGCTGCTGGCCAGCGCTCTCGTGCTGCCGCTCGCCATGAGCGGAGCGCAGGCCAACCCGGACGCGCCGCACGACGCGGCCCCGGCACAGGACAGCGCCGAGCCGGCGCTGGACTGGAACAACTACGAGAAGACCCTGCTGACGAAGAACACGGGCGAACCACTCGACCTCGCCGTGCTCCCGGACTCGCGGGTGCTCCACACCGCGCGTGACGGCGTCGTCCGTCTGACGGACCCGGCGACGGGCGCGACCACCCAGGCCGCCCGCCTCGACGTCTACGCGAACTCGGAGGACGGTCTCCAGGGTGTCGCGCTGGACCCGGACTTCGAGAACAACAACTGGGTCTACCTCGTCTACGCCCCCCGGGTCATGTCCGGGACGTCGGCGGACGGGACGCCCTACCCCGAGACCACCCCGGCCGGGAACGCGCCGAACACCCTGCCCGCGGGGGCCGACCCCGAGACCTACTGGGACCAGTGGCTCGGCTACAACGTGCTCTCCCGCTTCCAGTGGGACGAGGAGACGGGCACGCTCGACCTCGCCTCGGAGCAGGAGATCATCAAGGTCGACGCCCAGCGCGGCCAGTGCTGCCACGTCGGCGCGGACATCGCGTTCGACGCGGACGGCAACCTCTACCTGTCGACGGGTGACAACACCCCCGCCGGCACCCCGGGCGCCAACGGCTACACGCCGATCAACAACGCCCCGGGCATGAACCCCGGCTTCGACGCCCGCCGCGGCGCCGGCAACACCAACGACCTGCGCGGTGCGATCCTGCGGATCGACGTCCTGGACGAGATCGCGCCGGACGCCGAGCCCGGGCCGGGCGCGACCTACACGATCCCCGAGGGCAACCTCTTCGACGACGAGGCGTACGACCCCGACCTCGTCCGCGAGGAGATCTACGTGATGGGTCTTCGCAACCCCTTCCGGATCGACTTCGACATCGAGACCGGCGCGCTCGTCTGGGGCGACTACGGCCCCGACGCCGGAGCGGCCCAGGCCGACCGTGGCCCCATGGGCTACGTCGAGTGGCAGCTGACCACCGAGCCGATGAACGGCGGGTGGCCCTACTGCCACGGCCCGAACGAGGGCGGCGCCTACAACGAGTGGGACTACGCGACCGGCACGCCGGGTGAGTTCTTCGACTGCGCAGGCGGCCCGGAGAACAACTCCACGTGGAACACCGGCCTCACCCAGCTCCCCCCGGTCACCGAGCCGCAGGTCTACTACGGCGACAACGTCGGCGACCAGCCGTGGGACGAGTTCGTCGAGTTCCGCACCGCGACCGGTCAGGCCCCCATGGGTGGCCCGATCTACCGTTTCGACCAGTACGACTCGGAGACCAAGTTCCCGGAGTACTGGGACGGCAAGCCGCTCATGGCGGAGTTCTCCCAGGACTACGTCGCCGCGATCACGATGGACGAGCTCTCCTCCGACGGTGTCGTCACCGCCGTGGAGAACTTCCTGCCCAACCTCCACCTCGAGACGGTGAACCAGCCCATCTGGGACAACGTCATGGACATGGAGTTCGGGCCGGACGGCTCGCTGTACGTCCTCGAGTACGGTGACGGCTTCTTCCGCCAGAACCCGGACGCGGGCCTCTACCGCGTCAACTACGTGGGCGACGGCAACAAGACGCCGCAGGCCGCCTTCACGGCGACGCCGGTCTCCGGCAGTGACGCGCCGCTCGAGGTCGTCTTCGACGCCTCCGCGTCGCGCGACCCGGAGGGTGCCGAGCTCACCTACACGTGGGACCTCGACGGTGACGGCCAGTACGACGACGCCACCGGCGTGAACCCCACGTTCACCTACGCCGAGCGCGGTGTGTACAACGCCGCCCTGCGCGCCACCGACCCGGAGGGCAAGGCGGGCCTCGCCATCCGGCAGATCAGCGTCGGCAACACCGCTCCGGAGATCTCCCTGAGCGTGCCCGACGGCGCGGTCTTCAACTGGGGCGACGCGGTGCCGGTCTCCGTCACGGTGACCGACGCCGAGGACGGCACGGACTTCGTCTGCAACGACGTCCGGTGGACGTTCGGACTCGGCCACAACGAGCACGCCCACCCGGAGCAGTCCGGACGCGGCTGCGAGTTCACCCTCCAGACCAGCGAGGACGCCGTCGAGCACGGCGAGGGCGAGAAGATCTACGGCACCCTCGTCGTCACCTACGCCGACCGCGCGCAGGGTGACGTCCCGTCCATCACCGGCGAGGCCACCCTCGTGCTCAAGCCCGAGGTCCAGCAGGCCGAGTGGTTCGACGCCTCCGAGGGCATCACCGTGGTCGACGACGCCGAGGCCGGCGCCGGCGGCTACGTGAGCGAGCTCGACGAGGGTGACTCGATCACCTTCCGTCCGTTCGCCTTCACCCACGCCCCGACGGGCGACGTCATCGACACGGTGACGGCGCGCGGCAGGGGCGAGGGCACCATCTCCCTGGGCTGGGGCGACGAGACCGTCGCCACGATCGAGTTCGCCCAGGCGGAGAAGGCCCTCACGGGTGCCTCCACGGTGGCGCAGTGGTTCGCCGACCCGGTCGGTGGCCCGCTCATCAGCGAGGTCATCCCGGCCGACGCGGTCGACGCGATCGCCGACGTCGCGCTCGAGGCGGTGGACGCGAGCGTGCTCTCGGGCCACGCGCGCTCCGAGCTCCTCGCCGCCTACGCCGACGCTCCCGTCGACGGCTGGCAGGACGTCGAGGTCAGCTTCAGGAACGCCCCCGAGGGCGCCGGTGAGCTCGTCGTCACGAGCACCGGCGGAGTCGACCTCGACTCGCTGTACTTCACCGCCTCGGGCCGCCCGGCCGGGAACATCGAGATCCCGGCGGAGAAGGTGTCGATCGGCATGTTCTCCCTCATCCCGTGGGTGACCTCGGACGGTCTGCCGAACGTCCTCGGGCGTCTGGCGGAGATCGGCTTCCAGAACGTCGAGCCGTTCGGGTCCAACTTCAACGGCTACACCGCCGAGGAGTTCCGCGCGATGGTCGACGAGATCGGCCTGCGGGTCCCCTCGTCGCACTACAACACCGCCGAGAACACCTTCGACGCCACGCTGGAGTTCGTCGAGACGCTGGGCCAGGAGTACGTCGGGTCCGGTGGCTTCGCGGCCCCCGGCATCGGCACCTACGAGAACACCCTCGCGACGGCGGAGACGATGAACCGGCTCGGTGAGCGGTCCGTCGCGGCCGGCATCGGCAAGTTCTTCGGCCACAACCACGCCACCGAGTTCACCACCGTGTACGAGCACGACGGTGAGCAGATGTCGGCCTGGGAGATCCTCGTCGAGGAGACGAACCCCGAGTACGTCACCTTCCAGCTCGACGTCGCGTGGGCGGCTCACGCCGGGATCGACGTGCCTGCCCTCATCGAGGAGCACGGCGACCGGATCGAGCTGCTGCACGTGAAGGACGCCGTCAACCTCGGCGGCCCGACGAACCCGACCTTCACCAACCTCGGTGAGGGAGAGGTCCCGCTGCAGGAGATCCTGTGGGCGGCCGAGGAGCACGCGGAGATCGCGTACTACGTCCTCGAGTTCGACCGCGCCGCGCACGGCGAGACCTTCGTCGAGACCGGCTTCTCCTACCTCACCGGTGAGGAGCTCGCCCCCGTCCGGGTCGACAGCGAGGACGTGTCGATCGGCATGTTCTCCCTGATCCCGTGGGTGCAGGCCGAGGGTCTGCCGAGCGTGCTCGCGCGCCTCGCGGAGATCGGCTTCCAGAACGTCGAGCCGTTCGGGTCCAACTTCGGCGGGTACACCGCCGAGGAGTTCCGCGCGATGGTCGACCTCATCGGGCTCGACGTGCCCTCGTCGCACTACAACGTCGCGGAGAACACCTTCGACGCGACGCTGGAGTACGTCGACACGCTCGGCCAGCGGTACGTCGGCTCCGGCGGCTTCGCCGACCCGGGCATCAGCACCTACGGGCGCACCCTGCGCACGGCGGAGACGATGGACCGGCTCGGTCAGCGGTCCGTCGAGGCCGGGACCGGGAAGCTCTTCGGTCACAACCACGCGACCGAGTTCACCACCGTGTACAACCACGGCGGCGAGGAGATGTCGGCGTGGGAGATCCTCGTCGAGGAGACCGACCCGCGCTACGTGACGTTCCAGCTCGACGTGGCCTGGGCCGCGCACGCCGGGATCGACGTGCCGGCTCTCATCGAGGAGTACGGCGACCGCATCGAGCTGCTCCACGTCAAGGACGCCACCAACCTCGGCGGGACCAGCCCGACGTTCACCAACCTCGGTGACGGCGACGTCCCGCTCCAGGACATCCTGCGCGCCGCTCGCGACCACGCGAACGTCTCGCTCTACGTCCTCGAGTACGACGTCTCCCCGAACGGTCCGTCCTTCGTCGAGACCGGCTACGAGTACCTCACCGGCGTCCCCGCCGGCGAGGCCGGCAGCCGCCCCGTCGAGACGACCACGCAGCCGGTGACCTTCACCGACGAGGTCGGCACCGAGAACGACACCTACACGGTGCCGCGGGTGACCGGCGTCCAGTACGTCGTCGACGGCGAGGTCAAGGCGCCGGGGACCCACCCGGGCTCCGGCACCGTGACCGTCACCGCCCGCGCCGCGGCCGGCTTCGAGCTGGCGGAGGGGGCCACCACCGAGTGGACTCGGACGTTCTCCGCGGCCGGCGCGCCCACCCCCGTGCCGAGCCAGGAGCACGGCTTCTTCCTGTCGAACGACTGGAAGGGCGGCACGGCCCACGCGTTCCACTACGGCCGGTTCACCGACGAGGTCTTCATCGGTGACTGGGACGGGGACGGGACCGACTCCATCGCCGTTCGTCGCGGCAACGTCTTCCACGTGAGCAACAGCCCGCGTGGGGGCGCTGCGGACGCCACGTTCGTCTACGGGCGTGCGGGTGACACCGTCCTCGTCGGTGACTGGGACGGCGACGGCAAGGACACGTTCGCGGTCCGTCGCGGTGCGGCTTACCACATCAAGAACTCCCTCGGCGGGGGTGCGGCCGACACGGTCGTCGCCTACGGCCGCGGGGGCGACACGGTGCTGGTCGGTGACTGGGACGGCGACGGCCGCGACAGCCTGGCCGTGCGCCGCGGGAGCGAGTACCACGTGAAGAACTCGCTCACCGGTGGTGCCGCCGACACGGTCTTCGCCTACGGACGTCCGGACGACGTCACGATGGCGGGCGACTGGGACGGCAACGGGACCGACACCCTGGCCGTGCGCCGCGGTGCGACGTACTTCGCGAAGAACTCCCTCTCCGGTGGGAACGCGGACCTCGTCGTCACCTACGGCCGCATCGGCGACCAGGTGTTCGTCGGCGACTGGGACGGCAACGGGACCGACACCCTCGGTCTGCGTCGCCTGCCCCCCGCCGTCGTGAGCACCGCGCTCGCGACGCCGGGACAGGTGGTCGCGGTCTGACGACCGTTCGAGCACGACCAGGGGCCCGCAGCCACACGGCTGCGGGCCCCTGGCCCGTCTCCGCCCCGCCCCCACCTCTCTGGGACACCCCCTGGCGCCCGGGGACGCCCCCTGCAGCAGCTCGAGCGGACGCAAAAGTGCGTCCCAGAGGAGGCGGGTCGAGCGTCCGCGCAGCGTGCTCGCGGTGTCCGGCATGCGGCAACGGCGCGGTTTCCTCCTAACGGTGGAGTCACACCGGTGTGGTGTCACCGCCACCCGCGCCACCGCCGCGATCCACCCTCCTCCTAAAGGTGGAAGTGGTCACCTAACCCCCGCGCCAGGATCACCTAACCCGCCTACCTCGCGTATGACTTTTGATTGACCATGCACATAAATCGCCATACGCTCCTTCGGTGCACGACGTAGGGGCGCCTACGTCGACGGGGGGCAACGCGTGATGTGGCGCTGACCCGTCGTCGGTGGTGACACCCGAACAGGGCTGCGCCCGTGGCCCGGACGCGTACGCGACTTCAAGGAGGAATCGTGGTCAGACGAACCAACGGGGGACGGTGGTGGGCCCGGGGCGCGAGCGCGGCGCTCGCCGCCGTGCTCCTGGCGCCGCTCGGCATGAGTGGTGCCAGTGCCCATGACGGAGAGCCACACGCAGAGGAGGATGCCGAGTTCAGCGCCCTCGTCTTCTCGAAGACGGCCGGTTTCCGGCACGGCTCGATCCCCGCCGGTGTGGCGGCCATCCAGCAGCTCGGTGAGGAGCACGGCTTCGCCGTCGACCACACCGAGGACTCCACCGCCTTCACCGAGGAGAACCTCGCCAACTACGACGTCGTCGTCTGGCTCTCCACCACCGGTGACGTGCTCAACGACGAGCAGCAGGGGGCCTTCGAGCAGTACATCCAGGACGGTGGCGGCTACGCCGGCATCCACGCCGCGAGCGACACCGAGTACGACTGGCCCTGGTACGGCGAGCTCGTCGGTGCCTACTTCGCCAGCCACCCTCCCGGCACCCCCAACGCGGACGTCGCCGTCGTCGACCGCGTCCACCCCTCGACGGCGCACCTGCCGATGCGCTGGAACCGCACGGACGAGTGGTACAACTACCGCGAGAACCCGCGCGGCGACGTCCACGTCCTCGCGACGCTCGACGAGACCACCTACGAGCCCGGCAACGCCGCCATGGGCACCGACCACCCGATCGCCTGGTGCCACGACTACGACGGCGGACGCTCCTGGTACACCGGTGGCGGGCACACCAACGAGTCCTACAGCGAGCCGGAGTTCGTCCAGCACATCCTCGGCGGCATCCGCACCGCCGCGGGGGTCGAGGGCGCGGACTGCGCCGCGACCGTCGAGAGCTCCTTCGAGCAGGTGACCCTCGCCAAGGGGGGAGCGACCATCGGTGAGCCGATCGCGCTCGCGGTCCTGCCGAACGGCGACGTGCTGCACACCGCGCGCGACGGCCGCGTCTTCTACACGACGGCCGACGCCTCGACCCGCACCGCCGCGACCATCCCCGTCTACAACCACGACGAGGACGGCCTGCAGGGCATCGCGATCGACCCGAACTTCGAGGAGAACCGCTGGGTCTACCTCTACTACGCCCCGCCGCTGGACACGCCCCCGGGTGACGCGCCCGAGACCGGGCCGCCGTCGGCGTACGAGCCGTTCGAGGGCCACAACAGCCTCTCGCGCTTCCAGCTCGCCGAGGACGGCACCCTCGACCTCGCCTCGGAGCAGGAGATCCTGCGCGTCGAGGCCGACCGTGGCATCTGCTGCCACGCCGGCGGTGAGATCGACTTCGACGCCGAGGGCAACCTCTACCTGTCGACCGGTGACGACACCAACCCCTTCGCCTCCGACGGGTACTCCCCGCTGGACGACCGGGAGAACCGCAACCCCGCGTTCGACGGCCGCCGGACCTCCGGCAACACCAACGACCTGCGCGGCAAGCTCATCCGCATCGACGTCATGGACGAGATCGCCGACGACGCGGAGCCGGGGCCGGGCAGCACGTACACCGTCCCGGAGGGCAACCTCTTCGACTCCGAGGAGTACGACCCGGAGCTCGTGCGCGAAGAGATCTACGCGATGGGCTTCCGCAACCCGTTCCGCTTCGCCGTCGACAAGGAGACGGGCTGGATCCACCTCGGTGACTACGGCCCCGACGCCGGTGCGGCCAACGCCGACCGCGGCCCCGGTGGCCAGGTGGAGTTCAACCTCATCAAGGAGCCGGGCAACTTCGGCTGGCCCTTCTGCCACGGTGACAACGACGCCTACAACGACTACGACTTCGCCGCCGGCACGTCCGGGCCGAAGTTCGACTGCGCGAACCTCGTCAACGACAGCGCGCACAACACGGGCCTGACGAACCTGCCGCCGGCGGTCCCGGCATGGCTGCCCTACGACGGTGGCAGCGAGCCCCAGCTCGGCACCGGCAGCGAGTCGCCCATGGGCGGCCCGACCTACCGCTTCGACCCGGAGCTCGACTCCCCGACGAAGTGGCCGGAGTACTTCGACGGCAAGACCTTCAACTACGAGTGGGGCCGTGGCTGGATCCGGGAGTTCGTCACCGACGACGAGGGCAACCTCGTCGACGTCGTCCCGTCCTTCGAGTGGCTCGACCTCTCGTGGCCGATGAACGTCGAGTTCGGGCCGGACGGCGCGATGTACATCCTCGACTACGGCCAGAGCTGGTTCGGCGGTGACGAGTTCTCCGCGCTGTACCGCATCGACTACGTCGGCCAGCTCAACCCGGTCGCGCGCATCGAGACCTCGGCGACGAGCGGCCCCCTGCCGCTCACCGTCGAGTTCGACGCCTCGACGTCCACCGACCCGGAGGACAGCGACCTCACCTACGAGTGGGACTTCGACAACGACGGGACGGCGGACGCCACCGGCGTCACCGTCGAGCACACGTTCACCGACCCGGGCGTCCACACCGTGCGACTCAACGTCGTCGCGGCCGACGGGCGCGTGGGTACCGCGACCGTGAACATCACCGCGGGCAACACCGCACCGACGGTCGAGCTCGAGTTCCCCGAGGACGGCTCCATCTTCTCCTTCGGTGACCGGATCCCCTTCAAGGTGACCGTCACCGACCCGGAGGACGGCGAGATCGACTGCGCCGACGTCGTCGTGGAGTACATCCTCGGCCACGACAGCCACGGGCACCCGCTGTCCCGCGTGTCCGGCTGTGAGGGCACCATCGCCACCGCGGCCGACGATGGCCACGGGCTGGACGCCGACATCTTCGGCATCATCAACGTCCGCTACGCCGACCAGGGCGGAGAGGGCGATGTCCCCAGCCTCACCGGGGACGACGAGGCGATGCTGCGGCTGCGCACCCAGCAGGCCGAGTTCTACGACGAGGCCGAGGGCGTCAACGTCTTCGCCAAGGACGGAGCCGCCGGCGGCCAGCAGGTCGGCGACATCCACAACGGTGACTGGATCGCCTTCGACCCGCTGAACTTCGTCAACATCGACGGCGTGTCCTTCCGGTACACCTCCGGAGGCGCGGGCGGCACCCTCGAGGTGCGCCAGGGCTCGGTCGACGGCCACCTCGCGGCGAGCGTCGAGCTCGGCAACACCGGTGGCTGGGAGGTCTGGGAGACCAGCGAGGTCGTCGAGCTCGACGCCCTCGAGGGCACCGGACCGGTGTACTTCGTGTTCACCGGCGACGAGACCGAGGCGCTCTTCGACATCGACGAGATCCGGTACTCGGGTCGCGGCGCTGCCGACAACATCGCCCCGACGGTGGAGGCGCAGGCCACCCCGACCTCCGGGGAGGCCCCGCTCGAGGTGACCTTCACCGCGACCGCCTCCGACCCCGACGGCGACGACGTCACCCTCGCGTGGGACTTCGGCGACGGATCCACGGGTGAGGGTGCCGAGGTGACCCACACCTACACCGAGCCCGGCACCTACACCGCGACGGTCACCGCGACCGACGCCGGTGGTGCCAGCTCCACCGCGACGGTCACCGTGACCGTGGACGGGCCCCCGTCCCAGTGCGACGAGGTCGCCCCGAGCGACGAGTTCGACGGCTCGGAGCTCGACGAGTGCCGCTGGCAGGTCGTGCGGCCCGCGCCGGAGCACCTGCGCGTGGTCGACGGCCACCTCGAGCTGGACGCCACCCCCGGTGACATCTACGGCGGTGACAACCAGACCCCGGCGAACTTCGTGCTCCAGGACCTCGGTGACGAGGACTGGACCGTGGAGACCGTCGTCGACATGTCCGAGACCAGCCAGCAGTACGAGCAGGGTGGCCTCATCGTCCACGTCGACGACGACAACTACGTGAAGCTCGACGCCCTGACGACGAACGCGGCGGGCTCCGCCGTGACGCGGCAGGTGGAGCTCCGCAGCGAGGTCGGCAGTGTGGTCCAGGACCCGCAGCCGAGCTCCCCGCAGATCACCGCGACCACGGTCCACCTGCGGCTCGCCAAGGAGGGGGACACCTTCACCGGCTCCTACTCCGTGGACGGCGGCGAGACGTGGACCGCGTTCCCGGCGGTCACCAACGCCGGGGTCGCGGCCGACGGCCGGACCGGTCTGTTCGCCCTCGGCGCCGCCTCGACGCTGGAGCCGACCATCCGGTTCGACTACTTCCGGGTGCTCGGTGACGAGCCTCCGGCCGAGCCGGTCCTCATCCCCGTCGAGAAGGTCTCGATCGGCCTGTACTCCCTCATCCCGTGGGTGGAGGCCGAGGGTCTGCCGACCGTGCTCGCGCGGCTGGCCGAGATCGGGCTGGAGAACATCGAGCCCTACGGCGGGAACCTCACCCCGTACACGGCCGAGCAGTTCCGCGCGATGGTCGACGAGATCGGCCTGCGAGTCCCCTCGTCGCACTACAACACCGCCGAGGACACCTTCGACGAGACGCTCGCGTACGTCGAGACTCTGGGCCAGGAGTACGTCGGCTCCGGTGGCTTCGCCGCCCCCGGCATCGGCACCTACGAGAACACCCTCGCGACGGCGGAGACGATGAACCGGCTCGGTGAGCGGTCCGTCGCGGCCGGCATCGGCAAGTTCTTCGGCCACAACCACGCCGTCGAGTTCACCACCATGTACGAGCACAACGGTGAGCAGATGTCGGCCTGGGAGATCCTCGTCGAGGAGACGAACCCCGAGTTCGTCACCTTCCAGGTGGACGTGGCGTGGGCAACGCACGGCGGTGTGGACGTGCCCGCACTCCTCGAGGAGTACGGCGACCGCATCGAGCTGCTCCACATCAAGGACGCGACGAACCTCGGGGCGGCCGGCGGGCCCTCCTTCACCAACCTCGGTGAGGGCGACGTCCCGCTGCAGGACATCCTGCGCGCGGCCGAGGAGCACGCGGAGATCGCGTACTACGTCATGGAGTACGACGTCGCGCCCGAGGGCGAGGACTTCGTGGTCACCGGCTTCGAGTACCTCACCGGCCTGGAGGCCGGGGAGGACGGCTCGCGCCCGGTCGACGTGGCGCCCGCGGCGGTGACCTTCACCGACGAGGACGGCACCGAGGACGACACGTACACCGTCCCGTGGTCGGTCGGCGTGGAGTACGTCGTCGACGGCGAGGTCGTGGCGCCGGGGACCTACCCGGGCTCCGGCACCGTGACCGTCACCGCGGTGGTGCTCGACGGCTTCCGGCTCGAGGAGGGGGCGACCACCGAGTGGACGCACACCTTCTCCACCGGTGGTGGCACCCCGACCGACCCGGTCGAGGGCGCGCAGGCGCTGGCCGACGCGCTCGAGGGTTACATCGCCTCCGGTGACGTGGCCGGCCCGATCGCCGGTCAGCTCACCCGGGCGCTCGAGCAGGCCGTCCGGCACCTCGAGGCGGGCCGCGAGGCCCAGGCCGTCCGGTCCATGGAGCTGTTCATGCGGCACCTGGACAACCCGAAGCGGCCCGACACGCTCGACGCCGCGGCGCAGGCCGACCTGCGCAGCCAGGTGGAGGTGATCATCGACCTCCTCGGCTGACCACTGAGGTGAAGGTGAGGCCCGCAGCCGGCAGGCTGCGGGCCTCACCCGTGCCCGGACGGTAGCGTGCCGAGCATTCCGGCAGAGGGGAGGGGCGCCGTGGGTGGGAGGTCGCGCGGCCTGATCGTGGCCGTGACCTGCGCCGTCGTCCTCGCCGGGTGCGCGGCACCGTCGACGCCGGACAGGTGCGGCGGGCCCGACCCGGCGGGTGACGCACGGGTGCTGCTCGACGGCTCGCAGGAGAGTCTCGAGGGGTGGCGGACGGCCGGGCCGGGTGGCTTCGAGGTCGGCGAGGACTGCTCGGTTCGCACCGTGGGCGGGATGGGGCTGCTGTGGTTCCCCGAGGAGCTGGCGGACTACCGGCTCACGGTCGAGTGGCGCGCGTCGGGGGACGACAACTCCGGCGTCTTCGTCGGCTTCCCGGATCCCGGTGACGACCCGTGGGTGGCGGTGCGGCAGGGCTACGAGATCCAGATCGACCCGACCGACGCCCCGGACCGCACGACCGGCGCCGTGTACGGCTTCCAGGGCGCCGACGTCGTCGCCCGGGACGCGGCCCTCGCCGCGCCGGGGGAGTGGAACACCCTCGACGTCGTCGTCCAGGACCCGCGGATCACGGTGTCCCTCAACGGCGCGGTGGTCACCGAGTTCGTCTCGACCGACCCGGCGCGTGACCTCTCCTCCGGGCACGTCGGCCTGCAGAACCACGGCGACGACGACGAGGTCCACTTCCGCAGCGTCGTCCTCACGCCCCTCACGGACTGACCACCCCCGCCCGCCCTCGCGTGCAAGATCCAGCTCTCGGCGGGGAAGGGGGGTGGCGCGGGGTGAGGGTGGGGGTGACCGGGGTGGACGATCCGTGAGACGGGGGTGATTTTGGTTGACCGCTACCCAAAAGAACGCCTACGCTGCGAGCCACGGTGGGCGACGACGGTGCAAAGACACACCTGCGTCCCCCTGCCGAGGCGGAAGGGCGGCCACCCCGCCCACCCGACCGACAGCAGTCGCGAACCAGAGAGGGTTCGTGACGCGACCCTGCGTACACGGTTCGAGGAGGAATTGTGCACAGAAGATCCACCGTACGAAGCTGGGGAGCACGGGCCGCAAGCGCCCTGCTCGCCGGCGCACTGGTGGTGCCGCTCGGGATGAGCGGCGCAACGGCCCATGACGGGACCGACCACGACGAGACCGAGCCCTTCAGCGCACTCGTCTTCAGCAAGACCGCAGCTTTCCGGCACAGCTCCATCCCCGCAGGCATCGCGGCGATCGAGGAGCTCGGGGAGGAGCACGGGTTCGAGGTGACGGCCACCGAGGACGCCGCCGCCTTCACCAGCGAGAACCTCGCCCAGTACGACGTCGTCGTCTGGCTCTCCACGACCGGCGACGTCCTCAACAACCAGCAGCAGGCCGCGTTCGAGGAGTACATCCAGAACGGCGGCGGCTACGCCGGCATCCACGCCGCGAGCGACACCGAGTACGACTGGCCCTGGTACGGCGAGCTCGTCGGCGCCTACTTCGCCAGCCACCCCCCGGGGACTCCGACGGCCACGGTCGTCGTCGAGGACCCGGCCCACCCCTCCACCGAGCACCTGCCGGCGCGCTGGGAGCGCACCGACGAGTGGTACTCCTTCCGCAGCAACCCGCGCGGTGACGTCCACGTCCTCGCCTCCCTCGACGAGTCGACGTACGCCGCCGGCAACGGCGCCATGGCCCCGGACCACCCGATCGCCTGGTGCCACGACTACGACGGTGGCCGCGCCTGGTACACGGGTGGCGGACACACCGACGCGTCCTTCTCCGAGCCCGAGTTCCGCGACCACATGCTCGAGGGCATCCGGACCGCGGCAGGCGTCCTCGACGCCGACTGCAGCGCGACGCTCGACGAGAGCTTCGACAAGGTCGAGCTCGACCTCAACACCCAGAACCCGATGGACCTGGCGCCCGCGCCGGACGGCCGCACGATCTACATCGAGCGCGACGGCCGCGTCCAGATCGTCCAGCCGAACGGCGGCACCGTCACTGCGGCCACGCTCCCCGTGACGCAGGTGCAGGAGTTCGGTCTGCTCGGCATCGAGCTCGACCCGGGCTTCGAGGAGAACGGCTGGGTGTACCTCTACTACTCCCCGCAGGGCTCGTCCTCCGACCGGGTCTCCCGCTTCACCCTCGACGAGAACACCCTCGACGTCGCGAGCGAGCAGGTCCTCCTGGAGGTCCCGGTCCAGCGCAGCGAGTGCTGCCACGCCGGCGGCGCCCTGGAGTTCGACGGCGAGGGCAACCTCTACGTCGCGACCGGTGACAACACCAACCCCTTCGCCTCGGACGGCTTCAGCCCGATCGACGAGCGTCCCGGCCGCGCGGCGTGGGACGCCCAGGGCACGTCGGGCAACACCAACGACCTCCGGGGCAAGATCCTGCGGATCACCCCGCAGGACGACGGTTCGGTGACGATCCCCGAGGGCAACCTCTTCGCTCCCGGGACGGACAAGACCCGTCCGGAGATCTTCGCGATGGGCTTCCGCAACCCGTTCAAGATCGGCATGGACCCGCGCACCGACACGCTGCTGGTCGCCGACTACGGTCCGGACGCCGGCGCGGCCAACCCCGACCGGGGACCGGCCGGCATGGTCGAGTGGAACATCGTCCAGGAGCCGGGCAACTACGGCTGGCCGCACTGTGTCGGCGCCAACGACGCCTACCGCTCGTACGACTTCGCCACCCAGCAGCCCGGCGCGGCGTTCGACTGCGCCAACGGCCCGACCAACGACTCGCCCAACAACACCGGGCTGACCCAGCTGCCGCCCGCCATCCCGGCGACCATCTGGTACCAGAACAACAACCAGCGGAACAACGCCCCGGAGATCGGTTCCGGCGGTGGCGCGCCGATGGCCGGCAGCGTCTACGTCTACGACGAGGAACTCGCCTCCGCCCGCAAGTGGCCCGCCTACTTCGACGGCAAGGCCGCCTTCGCCGAGTGGAACACCGGCAAGCTCTTCACCTTCCAGATGAACGACGACACGACCGAGGTCGTCGACATCAACCGGATCCTCGAGAGCATGTCCTTCCGGCGTCCGCACGCCCTGGAGTGGGGCGCCGACGGTGCGCTCTACATCATCGAGTGGGGCTCCGGCTTCGGCGGCAACAACGCCGACTCCGGCGTCTACCGCCTCGACTACCTCTCCGGCCAGCGGGCGCCGATCGCGCGCGCCGAGGCCGACGTCACGAACGGACCGCTGCCGCTCGAGGTGACCTTCAGCTCCGAGGGGTCGCGCGACCCCGAGGGCGGCCCGGTCACCCTCGCGTGGGACTTCGGTGACGGCGAGACGTCGACGGAGGCCAACCCGACCCACACCTACACGGAGGCCGGCAACTACACGGCCACGCTCACCGTGACGAACGCGGACGGGGTCTCCACCTCGACCACGGTCCTCATCTCGGCGGGCAACACCGCGCCGACGGTCACCGTCGAGTTGCCCCCGAACGGTGGCTTCTTCAACTTCGGTGACGTCGTGCAGTACAAGGTGACGGTCACCGACCCCGAGGACGGGGAGGAGATCGACTGCAACGACGTCATCGTCCAGCCGGCCCTCGGCCACGACGAGCACGCCCACCCGTACGACCAGTACCGCGGCTGTGAGGGTGCGATCCCGGTCAACGGGGACACCGGTCACATCGGCGCGAACATCTTCGGCGTCATCACCGTGACCTACACCGACCAGGGTGCCGAGGGGGTCGACCCCCTCACCACGCAGGAGGTCATCATCCTCCAGCCCAAGCGCAAGGAGGCCGAGTACTTCGCCGAGACGGGCCGTCTGCCCGGCTCGACGAGCACCGGTGACCCGGGCGTCCAGGTGGAGGCCACCGAGGACGTCGGCGGCGGCCAGAACGTCGGCTTCGCCGAGGTCGACGACTGGTTCTCCTTCGACCCGACCAACCTCACCGGGATCGACTCGATCCGGCTCCGTGCCGCGTCGCAGCCCGGCGGCACCGTCGACATCCGTACCGGCGCGCCGGACGGGGAGTCGATCGGCACCATCACCGTCCCCGCGAACACCTGGCAGTCCTGGGCCAACCACGACGTCGCCCTCCCCGAGGACGTGACGACCGAGAGCGGCCCGCTCTACTTCGTCATCACGAGCGGACAGGCCAACGTCAACTGGGTCCAGTTCATCGGACGCGGTGTCACGGACAACGAGAGCCCCGCGGTCGAGATCACGACGACGGCGACCTCGGGACCGGCCCCGCTCGCGGTGGCCTTCACGGCCACGGCGACCGACCCCGACGGCGACACGCCCCTGACCTACGCGTGGAGCTTCGGGGACGGGGCCACGGCCGACACGGCCGAGGCCTCGCACACCTACACCACCCCCGGCCGCTACACGGCGTCCGTGACGGTGACCGACGCTCGCGGCGCCTCGACGATCGAGACCGTCCAGGTCAACGTCACGGCGCCGGGTCTCCAGTGCCTCGACGGCCGCTCCGACGGCTTCGACGGTGACGCGCTCGACACCGAGCGCTGGGACGAGTCCCTGCGGGTCAACCAGGACCTGCGCGTGGAGGACGGCAACCTCGTCATCCCGACGTCCTCGACGGACATCTACGGGACGGACAACGGCGACGTGCCGAACGTCGTCCTGCAGGACCTTCCCGAGGGGCCGTTCACGGCGACGACCAGGCTGACGCTCAACGGGTCGCAGGCCTACCAGCAGGGCGGCCTCATCATCTACGGCGACGCGGACAACTACGCCAAGATGGTGTTCTCCGGGCGCAGCACCTCCGGGTCCGACCCGGCGAGCCGCGTCTTCCAGTTCATCCGCGAGGAGGCGGGGCAGCCTAACGAGGTCAACGCCTCGCTGAGCCCCGCGGTCGGTGCGGACCACCCGAGCACGGTGTGGGTGCGCTTCGTCAGTGACGGGCAGAACCTCGTCGCGTCCTACAGCGCGAACGGGACCGACTTCACCGAGATGTCGGAGACGAAGCTGCTGGCCGGCATGACGGACCCGAAGATCGGTCTGTTCGCCCTCCAGGGGGCCGGCCAGGCGCAGGCCCCGGTCGACGTGGAGTTCGACTACTTCCACATCGTCCCGGACGACTCGGTCGCACCCGTCGACCCGAGCGACGAGTTCGACGGCAGCACCCTGGACGGGTGCCGCTGGGAGATCGTGCGGCCCGACCCGCAGCACATGCGGGTCGTGGACGGCCACCTCGAGCTCGACGCCACCGCCGGTGACATCTACGGCACGGACAACGGCACGCCGAACAACTTCGTCCTGCAGGACCTGGGCGACGGTGACTGGACGGTGGAGACCCTGGTCGACGCCTCCACCCTCACCCGCCAGTACGAGCAGGGCGGTCTGATCGCCTACGTCGACGACGACAACTACGTCAAGCTCGACATCTCGGCCCGCAACAGCCCCGGGAGCGCGCTGACGCTCGGTCTCGAGGCGCTCAGCGAGGTCGACGGGGCCATCCAGAACCCGCAGCCCGCAGCGACCGTCCAGCAGGCGGTCTGGCACCTGCGGCTGGCGAAGGTCGGCACCGACTTCACCGGCTCGTACTCCGCCGACGGTGAGGAGTGGACAACCTTCGCGTCGATCCCCAACGCCCCTGTCGCCGCCAGCGGCAAGGTCGGCCTCTTCGCGCTCGGCACCTCCTCGACGGACAACCAGCCCGTCACCTTCGACTACTTCCGGGTCGACGGGGACGAGGAGCCCGAGCCGGTGACGGTGACGCCCCAGGCGGTCGTCTTCACCGACGCCGCCGGCACCGCCGGCGACACCTACACCATCCCGGCGGTCGAGGGCGTGGAGTACCTGGTCGACGGCGACGTCGTCGAGGCCGGCACCTACCCGGGCTCCGGCACGGTGACGGTGACGGCGCGGGCCCTGGACGGGTTCGTCATCGCCGACGGCGCGACCACCGAGTGGAGCTTCACCTTCGCCACGACCGGTGGCGAGCCGGAGCCGGTCGAGGTCCGTCCGGCCGCGGTGACGTTCACCGAGCTGCCCGGCACGGCGAACGACACCTTCACGGTGCCGGCCACGCAGGGCGTGGAGTACCTGGTGGACGGCGAGGTCGTCACGGCCGGGACCTACCCGGGCTCCGGGACGGTCACCGTGACGGCGCGTGCGACGGACGGCTACGTGCTGGCCGACGACGCCACCGCCCAGTGGTCCTACACGTTCGCCACCACCGGTGGCGAGCAGCCGGAGCCGGAGCCGGAGCCGCAGCCGCAGCCCCCGGTCAGCCAGGAGCACGGCTTCTTCCTGTCGAACGACTGGAAGGGCGGCACGGCCCACGCGTTCCACTACGGCCGGTTCACCGACGAGGTCTTCATCGGTGACTGGGACGGGGACGGGGAGGACTCGATCGCGGTGCGCCGCGGGAACGTCTTCCACGTGGCCAACTCGCTGCGCGCCGGCACGGCGGACTCCGTGTTCGTCTACGGACGCCCGGGTGACACCGTGCTCGTCGGCGACTGGAACGGCGACGGCAAGGACACCTTCGCGGTCCGCCGCGGCAACGTCTACCACGTGAAGAACTCCCTGTCGGGTGGCGTGGCGGACACCGTGGTGGCCTACGGCCGCACCGGTGACGTCGTCCTGGTCGGTGACTGGGACGGCGACGGTCGCGACACGCTGGCCGTGCGCCGCGGGGCGGAGTACTTCGTGAAGAACTCCCTCACCGGTGGTGTCGCGGACAAGACGTTCGCCTACGGCCGCGCCGGCGACATCACGCTCGCCGGTGACTGGGACGGCGACGGTACCGACACCCTGGCAGTGCGCCGCGGTGGCACGTACCTCGCGAAGAACTCCCTGAGCGGCGGCAACGCCGACCTCACCGTCACCTACGGCGGGGTCACCGACCAGGCGTTCGTCGGCGACTGGGACGGCAACGGGACCGACACCCTCGGTCTGCGCCGGCTGCCCCCGGCCGTCATCGCGACGGCGCTGGCAGCTCTCGGGCAGGTGATCGCCGTCTGACCCTCAACCGGTGAGCCAGGGGCCCGGGCCCTCGCCCGGGCCCCTGGCT
>NZ_VDFS01000018.1:0-11171 GCF_006151955.1 Georgenia sp. 311
GGTGACGACCAAGCCCTCGGCGTCCGTCGACGTCGACGACGTCCTCACCACCCTGGAGTGGGCGCGCGCCCAGGTCGACGACGGCGCGGCCGGCGTGCTCGTCACCCACGGCACCGACACGCTCGAGGAGACCGCCTACCTGCTCGACGTGCTGTGGGACCGTCCAGCGCCGCTCGTCGTCACCGGCGCGATGCGCTCGACGGACGTCCCGGGCACCGACGCGCCGTCCAACCTCCTCGCCGCCGCCCGGTGCGCGCTCGCCCCGCAGGCGCGCGAGCGCGGGGTGCTCGTCGTGCTCAGCGACGAGGTGCACCTCGCCGCCCGGGTGACCAAGGAGGCCTCGACCGGCCCGCGCGCCTTCGCCTCGCCGGGCCACGGCCCGGCCGGGCGGCTGCACGAGGGCGAGGTCCGCTTCTTCTCCGCTCCGCCCGCCCGGCCCGCGCCCCTGCCGGCGCCCGGTCCGGGGCCGGTGGACGTCGCGCTCGTCGAGGCGACGCTCGCCGACGACGGGCGGGTCGTGCGGGCCGTGCTCGACGCCGGGTTCGGGGCCGTCGTCGTCGACGGGGGAGGGCTGGGGCACGTCTCGGCCGCCACCTCCCGCGAGCTCCTGGCGGCGGTCGGGCGCGGCGTCGTCGCGGTCGTCTCCTCCCGGACCGTCCGTGGTGGCACCGGCAGGGCGACCTACGGATACGAGGGCTCGGAGACCCGGCTCCTCGCGGGCGGGGTGCTCATGGCCGGTGAGCTGTCCGGTCGCAAGGCCCGCCTCCTCCTCCACGTGCTCGTCCGCGCCGGGCTGCGCGGGGAGGCGCTCGCGGCGGCGCTCGAGGAGCACTCCCGGGTGTGATCCAGGTCGCTCACCGCAGGACCTAGGACCCGTGACGGGAGCGGCGCGCGTCGGGCAGGGTGGACATATGCCTCGAATCCGGCCCGCGGCAGCAGCCGCCGCCCTCCTGCTCCTGCTCACCGCCTGCTCCCCGGCGGACGACGCGTCCCCCGAGGACGCGCCCGCGACCGCGACGGCGCCGCTCCTCAGTGAGCACGGCCTCGACGGCATGAGCGGCAAGGAGATGGTCGACCACCTCGACCGCCTCGGCGGCGCCGACCGGCCGGCCGACCTCATGGCCTCGGTCCGCGCCGAGGAGCTCGTCCTCGGCGACGGCACCGACGAGATCACCGTCGAGCTGCCCGCCGAGGAGTTCTACGTGTCGTTCGCCCCCTACGTCGAGGCGACCCACGAGTGCTACTTCCACTCGCTCACCAGCTGTCAGGGCGAGCTGGTCGAGGAGGACATCGAGGTCACCCTGACGTCGAGCGACGGTGAGGTCCTCGTCGAGGAGACGGTGACGACGTTCGCCAACGGTTTCGCCGGCTACTGGCTGCCCCGTGGCTTCGAGGGGACCCTCGAGGTGAGCCACGACGGCCTCACCGGCCAGGTCCCGATCGCCACCGGCGCCGAGGACCCGACCTGCATCACGACGCTGCAGCTGACCTGACGCCGCCCGCCGGGCGGGTCAGTGGGGTGAGTCGGGAGTGGGGGTGTCCACCGGGTCGATCCCGCCGAGCGCCCAGCGCAGGCTCCGCGTCGCGACGTGCCCGGCGAGGCGTCCACCGGTGACGCTTCGCCTGCCGTCCAGTCGCAGCGGCTCACGCGCCCAGGGTGGCAGGGTGGCGACGGCCGCCCGTCCGATGAGGGCGTAGCCGCACCGGGCGGCGCCGGTGATCGGCGGGCGGTGGAGGAGGAACTCGGCCGCCTCCAGCGCCTCGGGGGTCTGCTCGAGCTCGGGGCGGTAGCGCTCGAGCGTCTCCCGGAGCTCGGCGTGCGTCGTCGGGACGCGCTCCCCGCCCAGTCGGCGCGCAACCCCGGCGGTCTGGGCCACGTAGGCGTCGATGTCCGCCTCGTCGAGCGGGCGGCGTCCGAAGATCTGGTGCGCGGTGAGGAAGCTGTCGATCTCGGCGACGTGCACCCAGGTGAGGAGGTGGGGGTCGTCGGCGCGGTAGGGGCGGCCGTCGGTCGTCGTGCCGCTCACGTACCGGTGCACCGCGCGGACGACGGCGATCGCCCGCTCCGCGTCCTCGGTGCGTGCGTAGGTGGTCTCGGCGATGAACGTGCTCGTGCGGGCGAGGCGGCCCCACGGGTCGGACCGGTAGTCCGAGTGCTGGGCCACCGCCGCCATCGCGAGCGGGTGGAGGGACTGCAGCAGCAGTGCGCGCAGCCCGCCGACGTACATCGAGGCGTCCCCGTGCACCCGCTGGATCGGGTCCTCGGGCCCGAACCAGCGCGGGCCGGGCTCCCCGTGGATGCGGCGACGGGCGGTGTGCGCCTCCGGGCCGGCCACCCGGGAGAGCAGGACGTCGCCCAGTCGCCGACGGGCCTCTGCGACAGCACTCATGGCGCCAGTGTGCGGCCGCAGCCCCACCCGTCGCACACCGGACGGAGGAAATGGCGCGATGCTGACGCGGTTGTGCACAACCAGTGGACAAGCCTGTGGACGCAGCGCCCCGGCCGCGCGGACGGGCGGCACCGCGCCTACGGTGTGACCCACGAACCCCGGGAGGACCCATGTCAGCACCCAGCACCCGCCCCTTCGCCGTCGTCACCGGCGCCTCCAGCGGCATCGGCCGCGAGATCGCCCACGTCCTGGCCCAGGAGGGCTACGACCTCCTCCTGTGCGCGGAGGACCCGGCGGTGCAGGAGGCGCAGTTCGACGTCCCCAGCCTCACCGTCGAGGCGCTCCAGGCGGACCTCGCCACCTACGACGGCGTCGAGGACCTCGTCGCCGCGGTGGGGGACCGCGACGTCGACGCCCTCGTCCTCAACGCGGGCGTGGCCGTGGGCGGTCCCTTCGTCGAGACGGACCTCGACGCCGACCTCGACCTCATCGCGCTCAACGTCACCTCCGTCGTCCACCTCGCCAAGCGGCTGCTGCCGCGCATGGTGAGCGCCGGAAGGGGCCGCGTCCTCGTCACCGGCTCGGTGACGAGCATGATGCCCGGCCCCTACTACGCGACGTACAGCGCCTCCAAGGCCTTCGCCCTCAACTTCGCGCAGTCCATCCGCTACGAGCTCAAGGACACCGGGGTCACCGTGACGACGATGATGCCCGGCCCCACCGACACGGAGTTCTTCGAGCGGGCCGGCATGGAGGACACCCGCGTCGGGCGCAGCGAGAGCAAGGACGACCCGGCCGACGTCGCCCGTGACGGCGTCGCCGCGATGCTCGCCGGCAAGGACGACGCCGTCGTCGGGTCGACCGTGCGCAACACCCTCATGTCACGCGCCTCCAAGGCGCTGCCCGAGAAGCTGAAGGCCGCGACACAGGCCCGCCTCACCGAGCCGCAGGACGACGACGAGGGGTGAGCCGGCCCCGGGTGCGCCACCTGCGCACCGCCCAGGGGTGCTGCACGATGGAGCCATGACCAGACCCGTCCGCATCGCCGTCCAGCTCCAGCCCCAGCACGCCGACTACGCCCAGATCCGCGACGCCGTCCTGCGCGCCGAGGAGGCCGGGGCCGACGTCGTCTTCAACTGGGACCACTTCTTCCCCCTGGGTGGCGACCCGGACGGCAAGCACTTCGAGTGCTGGACGATGCTCGGGGCGTGGGCAGAGCAGACGAGCCGCGTGGAGATCGGCGCCCTCGTCACGTGCAACAGCTACCGCAACCCCGACCTGCTGGCCGACATGGCCCGCACGGTCGACCACATCAGCGGCGGACGGCTCATCCTCGGGATCGGGGCCGGCTGGTTCGAGCGGGACTACATCGAGTACGGCTACGAGTTCGGCACCGCCGGCTCACGGCTCGCCGACCTCTCCCAGGCGCTGCCCCGGATCAAGGAACGCTGGGCGCGGCTCAACCCCGCGCCCACCCGCGACATCCCGGTGCTCATCGGCGGCGGCGGCGAGCGCAAGACGCTGCGGTACACCGCCGAGCACGCCGCCATCTGGCACGGCTTCGCCGACCTGGAGACCCTGCGGCACAAGAGCGCGGTCCTCGACGCGCACTGCGCCGACGTCGGGCGCGACCCGGCCGAGATCGAGCGGTCGGTGGCGGTGCGCGGCAACCCGGGCGAGATCGGCGAGGCGCTCGTCGGGGCGGGCGCGACCCTCTTCACCGTCTCGGCCAGCGGCCCCGACTACGATCTCTCGGCCCTCCACGAGTGGGTCGCCTGGCGCGATGCACGCTGACAGGCCACGTGGCGAGGGCCGCGACCCCACCGGCCGGTCGCAGCCGGTGCTCCAGGTGGTCCGCGGGTTCCTCATGGGCTCGGCCGACATCGTGCCTGGCGTCTCGGGCGGCACGGTCGCCCTCGTCCTGGGCATCTACGAGCGGCTCGTCCACGCCATCGCCACCGCCTCCTCCTCGGCCGCCGCGCTTGCCCGGCGTGACCTGCGCGAGACCGGCCGGCGGCTGGCCGCGGTGCCCTGGGTGTGGGTGCTCAGCCTGCTCGTCGGCATCGGCGCGGCCGTCCTGCTCCTGTCGGGTCCGCTGGAGCGGCTCCTGGCCGAGGAGCCGCAGGCGATGGCCGGACTCTTCTTCGGGCTCATCGTCGGCGCGGTGCTCGTCTCGTGGCGTCTCGTGCGCCGGCCCAGCGGGCGGCTCGTCGTCGTCGCGCTCGTCGCCGGCCTGCTGTTCTTCCTCTTCCTCGGTCTGCAGGACACGACGCACGCCTCGGGCGCGGAGGTCGCCACCCGTCCGTGGTGGGCGTTCTTCCTCGCCGGTGCCGTCGCGATCTGCGCGATGATCCTGCCCGGCATCAGCGGCTCGTTCATCCTCGTCCTCCTCGGGATGTACACGCAGGTGCTCGGGGCGGTCAACGAGCGTGAGATCGGCCTGCTCCTCGTCTTCCTCCTCGGCTGCGTGCTCGGCCTGGCGGCGTTCTCCTCCCTGCTCACGTGGCTCCTCGACCACCACCACGACGTCGTCCTCGCGGCGCTCATCGGGCTCATGCTCGGGTCGCTGCGGATCCTGTGGCCGTGGCCGAACGGACTGGAGAGCACCGAGCTCGCGGCACCCTCCGGCCCGGTCCTCGTGCCGGTGCTCCTCGCCGTCGCGGGCCTGGCGCTCGTCCTCGGGGTCGACGCGCTCGGCCGCGCGGCCGAACACCGCCGGGCCCGGTAGCACGGCGCACCGCGCCCGGCCGACACCGGGCGCGGGAAGCCGCGCCGCCGTAGCCTTCCGCGGATGGACCCCGTCGCGGCACTCGAACGCGTGGCCTACCTCCTCGAGCGGGAGCGGGCCGAGGCCCGCCGTGCCACCGCCTTCCGCAAGGCGGCGGCCCGCCTCGCCGGGCTCGACCCAGGTGAGCTCGAGCGGCGCCTCGCGGCCGGCACGCTCACCGAGCTGCGCGACGTCGGGCCCAAGACGGCGGCGGTCGCCCAGGAGGCGGCGCGCGGCGCCGTGCCCGCCTACCTCGCCGAGCTCGAGTCACGCGCCGGCACGCCGCTCGCCGAGGGCGGGCAGGAGGTGCGGGGCTGGCTGCGCGGGGACCTCCACGCCCACTCCGACTGGTCCGACGGCGGCACCCCGATCCTCGCCATGGCCCGCGCCGCGATCGACCTGGGCCACGAGTACCTCGCGCTCACCGACCACTCACCGCGCCTCACCGTCGCCCGCGGGCTGTCGCCCGAGCGGCTGCGGGAGCAGCTCGACGTCGTCGCCCGGCTCAACGAGGAGCTCGCCCCCTTCCGCCTGCTCACCGGGATCGAGGTCGACATCCTCGAGGACGGCGGGCTGGACCAGGAGCCCGAGCTGCTCGCCCGGCTCGACGTCGTCGTCGCCAGCGTCCACTCCAAGCTGCGGATGGACAGGGCGGCGATGACGCGCCGGATGGTCGCCGCCGTCGAGCACCCGCTCGTCGACGTCCTCGGGCACTGCACCGGGCGGCTGGTCACCGGGGGCCGGGGCACCCGGCCGGAGTCGGACTTCGACGCCGACGCCGTCTTCGGCGCGTGCCTGGACAACGACGTCGCCGTCGAGCTCAACTCCCGTCCGGAACGGCTCGACCCGCCCACCCGGCTGCTCGACCTCGTCGTCGAGCTGGGGTGCCGGGTCGCGATCGACACCGACGCCCACGCACCGGGCCAGCTGGAGTTCCTCGACCACGGCTGCGCCCGGGCGGCGCGGGCGGGTGTGGCGCGCGACAAGGTGGTCAACGCCCTGCCGCTCAGCGAGCTGCTCGCCTGGACGAGCCGCTGAGTCAGCGCGGGCGCGGCTCGTGCAGCGCGGGACGCAGCCGCTCGGGGATGCGGTCGCGGTCGAAGGTGATCTCCGTGCGTCCGTGCGGCGCGGGGCGCCCGTCCTCGTCGAGGTTGACGAAGACGATCGACTCGATGGTGAGGATGCTGTGGCGGGTGAAGAGGTTGCGCACCTCGGCGCGCATCGTCAGGGAGGTGGTCCCGAAGTGCACCGCGCGCAGGCCCATCTCGACGATGTCGCCCTGGGTGGCCGAGCTGAGGAAGTTGATCTCCGACATGTACTTGGTCACGACCCGCTCGTTGCCGAGCTGGATCATCGCGTAGATCGCCGCCTCCTCGTCGATCCACCGCAGGAGGCTGCCGCCGAAGAGGGTGCCGTTGGCGTTGAGGTCCTCGGGGCGGATCCACTTGCGCGTGTGGAAGTTGATGATGTCGTCGGAGTGCATGTCAGCCAGCGTATGACCGCAAACCGGGCCATCCGGACCGCTGGGGACGTGCGACCCGCCACGTTGTGCAGCACCTGTCTGGGAGGATCGCCCCATGAGTGACCAGCCGGGACCGCTGCTTCTGCTCGACTCCGCCTCGATGTACTTCCGGGCGTTCTTCGCCCTGCCGGACACGATGACCGCTCCGGACGGCACGCCCGTCAACGCCGTGCGCGGCTTCCTCGACGCGATCGCGCGGCTCGTCACCACGCACCGGCCCGCGCGCGTCGTCGCCTGCTGGGACGACGACTGGCGCCCGGCCTTCCGGGTGCAGGCCATCCCCTCCTACAAGGAGCACCGGCTCGCCGACGACGGCGGGGAGGAGGTCCCGGCCGCGCTCACCTCCCAGGTGCCGGTCATCGTCGACGTCCTCGCCGCCCTCGGCATCCCGCGCCTCGGCTCGCCCGGCTACGAGGCCGACGACGTCATCGGCACCCTCGTGGCCCGCGAGGTCGCCGCGGCCGACCGCGCCCCCGAGGTCCTCGTCATGACGGGGGACCGCGACCTCTTCCAGCTCGTGGACGACGCCGCGGGGGTGGCCGTCCTCTACCCGGTCCGCGGGTCGAAGGAGCCGGTCCGCATCGACGAGGCGTGGCTGGCCGAGAAGTACGGCGTGAACGGCGGCCAGGCGTACGCCGACATGGCCACCCTGCGCGGGGACCCGAGCGACGGGCTGCCCGGCGTGGCCGGCATCGGGGAGAAGACCGCCGCCAGCCTGCTGCGCCAGTTCGGCACCCTCGAGGGCGTCGTCGCGGCGGCGCAGGACCGCGGCTCGGCGATGAGTGCGACCCAGCGCCGGCGCATCCTCGACGCGGCCGACTACCTCGCGGTCGCGCCCACCGTCGTCCAGGTCGCCCGCGACGCGCCGGTGGCGCAGGACCGCGGGGACCTCACCGAGGTCCCCGCGGACGGCGAGGCGCTGCTCGCGCTCGCCGAGCGGTGGGGCCTGGAGTCCTCGCTGCGGCGACTGGTCGACGCCTGCTCCGACGCCACCGGCTGAGGCGCGGCCGGGGGAGCCCCGGCCGCGCCCCGTGCGTCAGCCCGTACGGACGCTGACGTCACCGACGGAGGTGAGGAGCTCGAGGCGGTGCGGGGAACCGTCGTCCACCGGCACCTGGGTCCGCACGCTGCCCACCGAGGTCGAGGAGCGGACCTGGTAGGCCGTGCTCCCCGCGGGAAGGGTCACCTCGACGTCACCGGTCGACGTCCTGGCCGTGAGGAGCTCCGGGGCGACGTCGACGTCGACGACGACGTCACCCACCGAGCTCTGCACGTCCAGGGTCTGGGCGCGGACGCCGGCGACGGTCACCGAGCCCACCTCCGAGACGGCCCGGACCGTACGACCCGCACCGGTGACGACGACGTCACCCACCGCCGTCCGGACCGCGACGTCGATGTCGGCGGGGACGAAGATCTCCCAGTCGACGTCGCACGGCCCGAACCACTGGTCCGTCGGGCAGCGCCCGTCGAGCGACACGGCACCACCGGACTCGCTGACCTCGAACGTCGGGTCGGAGAACCCGCCGGTGGCGGTGAGGACGACGCGCGGCTCCTCCGTGGCGTCGACGGCCGTGACGAGCACCCGTCCGATCTCATTGACGAGCTCGACGGAGGTGAGGTTCGCGGGCAGTGCGTGCGTCGACGTCGTCGAGGTGCGTGCGGCCTGGGCCGCCGCGGACAGTGCCGCGCTGAGCACGATGAGCAGGGCGAGCACCGAGCCGGCGACGCGGACCGTGCTCCTGGTCGAGGGGGTCATCGCTGGCCTTTCGTCGTGTCCCGCTCGATCCAGCGGAGCACCGCGAGCACGCGGCGGTGGTCCTGCTCGGCGGGCGGGAGGTCGAGCTTGCTGAAGATGGAGGAGACGTTCTTCTCGACCGCGCCCTCGCCGATGAACAGGCGTTCGGCGATCGCGGCGTTCGTGCGTCCCTCGGCCATGAGGCCGAGCACCTCCCGCTCGCGCGGCGTGAGCCGGGACAGCGGGTCGACGTTGCGGGCGCGGGTGAGGAGCTGGGAGACGACCTCGGGGTCCAGGACGGTGCCGCCGTCGGCGACCTCCCGCAGCGAGGCGAGGAAGTCGCGGGTGTCGGCCACCCGGTCCTTGAGGAGGTAGCCGACCCCGGTGGTGCGGGCGGCGAGCAGCTCGGTCGCGTAGTCCTCCTCGACGTACTGGCTGAGGACCATGACCGCGGTGCGCGGGTGGCGGGCACGCACGTCCAGCGCCGCGCGGATGCCCTCGGAGGTGAACGTCGGGGGCATGCGGACGTCGACGACGACGAGCTCGGGCCGGTGCTCCTCGACGGCGGCGAGGAACGTCTCGGCGTCGGGGCAGGCGGCGACGACGGTGAACCCGCCCTCGCCGATGAGGCGGACGAGCCCGTCCCGCAGGAGGACGGAGTCCTCGGCGAGCACGACGCGGGTGGTCATCACTGGTCTCCTCGGCGGACGGTGGCGGGCAGCGGCAGGGTGACGACGGCGCTGGTGGGGCCGCCGGCGGGGGAGGTGACCTCGAGGCGGCCGTCGACGGCCTGGACCCGCTGGCGCAGCCCGGCCAGGCCGGTGCCGCGTGCCGGGTCGGCGCCGCCCACGCCGTCGTCCTCGACGAGGAGGACGAGCCGCGCGTCGGGCGTCCGGCTGATCCGCACGGTGGCGTGGCCGGCCCGGGCGTGCTTGGCGACGTTGGTGAGCAGCTCCGAGACGCAGAAGTAGGCGATGGCCTCACGGCTGGGCTCCACCCGGCCGACGTCCGCGCCGACCTCCACGGTCACCGGCACGGGGGAGCGCGCGGCGAGCGCCGAGACCGCGGCGTCCAGGCCGCGGTCGGCGAGGATCGGCGGGACGATGCCGCGGGCCACCTGACGCATCTCGACGATCGCGTCCTTGGAGGCGGCGTGCGCCTTGTCCAGCAGCTCCTGGGCCGCGCCGGGGTCGGAGGCGAAGCGGTCGCGGGCCATGCCGAGGTCCATGGCGATCGCGACGAGCCGCTGCTGCGGGCCGTCGTGCAGGTCGCGCTCGATGCGCCGGCGCTCGGCCTCGACCGAGTCGACCGTCGCGACGCGCGACTCGGTGAGGGAGTCGACCCGCTCGGCGAGGTGGGCGATCTCCTCCTCCGGGTCGGAGCCGAGCAGCGTGCGGGCCAGACCGCTGTCCACGGCCGTCACGCCGCGGGCGAGCACCGGGGCCAGCGCGAGGAGGGCGAGGGAGACCAGCCACACGAGGCCGGCCGTCGCCCACGTGCCGAGGGGCAGCAACCCGAGGACGAGGGAGTCCTCGTCGAGCAGCCCGGAGTACAGGGGGAGCGTGGCCCCGGCGACGAGCGTGCCGAGCACCGCGACCGCGAGCGCGCCGGTCAGCAGGCCCCACAGCACGTGGACCCCCGCGTACCCGGCGGCGCGCCGGTAGGGACGGGTGAGCAGGAGGCTGTGGCGCCAGGCCGGCTCGCTGGGGGCGGACGGCGGCACGATCCGCTGCCCGAGGAAGGCCTCGACACGGGCCCGCTCGGCCCGGGCGAGGAGACCGGCGAGCGCCATGCCCGGGACGAGCACGAGGATCCCCGTGCCGAACGCGGGCAGGGTGAGCACGCCGGTGAGGACGAGGATGGCGGCGACGAGCGCGGCGAGGGCGGTGAGCAGGTTGAGCACCAGGAAGACGACGTGGTGCCACCCGTCACGCCAGCGGCGCCACGCGGTGGGCAGTTGGGCAGGAGCTGTGGTCACGGGCTCAACACTAGGGACGGGGCCGGGGCGCGTTGAGCCCGCTGCCCCCCGAGCCGGACGGGGGGTAGCCCCCGGTCGACGTGTATCGGCGCCGGTGAGCGGGGCCGGCGGCGCGGCCGTCCACCGCCGAGGCGTGCCGCGCAGGCCCGGGGCTTCTCGGCGCCCGGGCTGGGCGCACGGGCGAGGGCCGGGGAACTGTACTCTCGGCCCGAGAGAGTGTGAGGCGCCGACGCGGGCTGTGGTCGCGCGGGGCAGCGAGCGGGCAGCGAGAGAGGAGCCGGGATGGACAGGCAGCAGGAGTACGTGCTCCGGGCGATCGAGGAGCGGGACATCCGCTTCATCCGGCTGTGGTTCACCGACGTCCTCGGTGTGCTCAAGTCCGTGGCCATCGCGCCGGCCGAGATCGAGGCCGCCTTCTCCGAGGGCATCGGCTTCGACGGCAGCTCCATCGAGGGCCTCACCCGCGTCTACGAGGCCGACATGCTGGCCAAGCCGGACCCGGCGACCTTCCAGCTCCTCCCGTGGAGAGGTGAGGAGAACGGCGTCGCCCGCATGTTCTGCGACATCCTCACCCCGGACGGCGAGCCCGCCCGCTCCGACCCCCGCAACGTCCTCAAGCGCACCCTCGAGCGGGCCAAGGACGCCGGCTTCACCTGCTACACCCACCCCGAGATCGAGTTCTACCTCTTCGAGCAGCAGCGCAACCCCGACGACCCGCTGGTGCCGATCGACACCGCCGGGTACTTCGACCACGTGGCGCGCGGTACCGCGCACGACTT
>NZ_VDFS01000018.1:11495-72916 GCF_006151955.1 Georgenia sp. 311
ACTCCCACCACGAGGCCGGCCCGGGGCAGAACGAGATCGACCTGCGCTACGCCGACGCGCTGTCCACCGCGGACAACATCATGACCTTCCGCACCGTGGTCAAGGAGGTCGCACTCCAGCAGGGCATCATGGCCACCTTCATGCCCAAGCCGCTCATCGAGGCGCCCGGCTCGGGCATGCACACCCACTTCTCCCTCTTCGAGGGCGACCACAACGCCTTCTACGACCCCGCCGGGCAGTACCAGCTGTCGAGCACCGGGCGGTCCTTCATCGCCGGCCTGCTCCACCACGCCGCGGAGATCACGGCCGTCACCAACCAGTACGTCAACTCCTACAAGCGGCTGTGGGGCGGGGGAGAGGCGCCGAGCTACGTGTGCTGGGGCCACAACAACCGCTCCGCGCTCGTCCGCGTCCCGCGCCACAAGCCGGACAAGGGTCCCTCGACCCGCGCCGAGTACCGCGCGCTCGACTCCGCGGCCAACCCCTACCTCGCCTTCGCCGTCCTCATCTCGGCCGGCCTCAAGGGCATCGAGGAGGGCTACGACCTGCCCGACGGCGCCGAGGACAACGTGTGGGCCCTGTCGGACTCCGAGCGCAAGGCGATGGGCATCAAGCCGCTGCCCGGCAGCCTCGAGCAGGCCGTCGAGGTCATGGAGTCCTCCGAGCTCGTCGCCGAGACCCTCGGCGAGGACGTCTTCGAGTTCTTCGTGCGCAACAAGATCCAGGAGTGGACGGCGTACCGCTCCCAGGTGACCCCCTTCGAGCTGCGTAGCCTGCTGCCCGGCATCTGAGGCGTCCGTGCGCGCGACCCCCACGCAGGAGCTCATCCGCCTCGGGTTCACCGACGCCCGGCGCGCGGAGCGGCTGCTCGCCGACCCGGTGCTGGCCGAGGTCGTCGCGCGCGCCGAGGGGGCGGGCGCGCCGTTGCCCGCCGCGCTCGGCGAGGTCGCCGACCCGGACCTCGCCCTTCTCACGCTCCTGCGCCTCGTCGAGGCCGCCGGCCCTGCTTCCGGCTCCCAGCCGCCCTCCCCGGCCGCCGGAACCCCACCCCCCGGCACCGCGCCCCCCTCCCGCCGAGAGCCGGATCCTGCACAGCCCGGGTCCGCCCTCGTCGACCTCCTCGCCGGTGACACCGCCCACCGCCGCCGCCTGCTCGCCGTGCTCGGCGCCTCGAGCGCGCTCGGCGACATGCTCGTCGCCCGGCCGCAGGACGTCGCGCTGCTCGTGGACGAGAACGTCGAGGGCATCCTCGACCTCACTCCCGAGGACGAGCGCGAGCGGGCGCTGACGGCGGTCGGCGCCGACCCCGCCGACCCGATGCCGGTCGCCACGCTGAGCGGCGTCGAGGGCGTCGAGGCCCTGCGCCGCTGCTACCGCCGTCGGCTGCTCGCGGTGGCCGCCGCGGACCTCACCAGCGCCGACGCCTACGAGGCCTTCCCGCTCGTGGCCGCCGCGCTCTCCGACCTCGCCGCCGGTGCGCTCGACGCCGCCCTCGCCGTCGCCCGCGCCGACCTGCCCGACCACGGCCGCGGCGCCCGCCTCGCCGTCATCGGCATGGGCAAGACCGGCGGCCGGGAGCTCAACTACATCTCCGACGTCGACGTCATCCACGTCGGCGCGCCCGCCGAGGGGGTGGCGGAGGAGGAGGCGATCGAGGTCGCCACCCGCCTGGCCGCCGCCGTCGCGCGCAACGTGTGCGGCGCCGTCGGCACCGAGCCGCCGCTGTGGCCGCTGGACGCGAACCTGCGCCCGGAGGGCAAGGACGGCCCGCTCGTGCGCACCGTCGCCTCCCACGTCGCGTACTACGAGCGGTGGGCCAAGACGTGGGAGTTCCAGGCGCTGCTCAAGGCGCGGCCGGTCGCCGGGGACGCCGCGCTGGGCGCGGAGTACGTCGCGGCCGTCTCACCCTTCGTGTGGTCCGCCGTCGAGCGGGAGAACTTCGTCGAGGACTCCCAGGCGATGCGCCGGCGGGTCGAGGGCGCGATCCCGCCCGCCGAGTCCGAGCGCCAGCTCAAGCTCGGTCGTGGGGGCCTGCGCGACGTGGAGTTCACCGTCCAGCTCCTCCAGCTGGTCCACGGCCGTACCGAGGAGTCGATCCGGGTGGCCGGCACGCTCGAGGCCATCGACCGGCTCGCCGCCACCGGCTACATCGGCCGCGACCCGGCCGAGCGCCTCGACGAGTGCTACCGGTTCCTGCGGGTCCTCGAGCACCGCATGCAGCTCCACCGGCTGCGCCGCACCCACGTCATCCCCAGCGGCGAGGCGGACCTGCGGCGGCTCGCCCGCGCGCTGCCCGAGCGCGGTCTGCGCAGCGCGGAGACCCTCGAGCAGCGGGTGCGGGCCGTGCGACGGGAGGTGCGCGCCCTCCACGAGGACATCTTCTACCGGCCGATGCTGCCGCTCATCGCCCGGCTCAGCGACGAGGACGCCCGGCTGCGGCCCGAAGCCGTGCGCGAGCGGCTCGCCGCGATCGGCTACCGCGACCCGGCCGGCGCCGTGCGCCACCTCGACGCGCTCACCGCCGGCGTCTCGCGGACGGCGGCGATCCAGCGCCAGATCCTGCCCGCGATGCTCGGCCTGTTCGCCCGTGGCGCCGACCCCGACGCCGGCCTGCTCGCCTTCCGCAAGGTCTCCGAGCGGCTCGGCTCCACCCACTGGTACCTGCAGATGCTGCGCGACTCCGGGGTCGCCGCGCCGCGGCTGAGCTACCTGCTCGCGACGAGCCGGTACGTCGCCGAGGGGCTCGAGGCGCTGCCCGAGGCGGCGGCGTGGCTGGGGGAGGACGAGGCGCTCACCCCGCTCGCCCCGGAGCAGCTCGCCCGGGAGGCCCGCGCCCTCGTCGCACGACGCCGCGACCCCGCCGAGGCGGTGCGCGCCGTGCGCTACCTGCGCCGCCGCGAGCTGCTGCGCGCGGGCATCGGCGACGTCCTCGACGCCGTCATCGGGGACCGGGACCACACGATCCTCACCGTCGCCGCCGACCAGGCGCTGACGACGGCGCTGGACGTCGCGCTGCGTCACACGTGCGCCGAGCGCTCGCTCGACGAGCCCCTGGTGCGGTTCGCGATCCTCGCCATGGGCCGCCTCGGCGGCCGCGAGATGGGGTACGGCTCGGACGCCGACGTCCTGTTCGTCCACGAGCCGCTCGACGGCGTCGGGGACGGTGACGCGCAGGCCTTCGCCGTGGCCGTCGCGGGGCACGTGCGCGCACTCCTCGGCGACCCCGGTCCCGAGCCCGCGCTGCCGGTGGACTCCGCCCTGCGCCCCGAGGGGCGCAACGGGCCGATCGTGCGGTCGATCGCCTCCTACGCCCAGTACTACGAGCGGTGGGCCGAGCCGTGGGAGCGCCAGGCGCTGCTGCGTGCCCGCCCGGCGGCCGGCGACGACGGCCTGCTCGCCCGCTTCACCGACCTCGTCGACCCGCTGCGCTACCCGGCTGACGGGCTGGGCGATGCCGAGCTGCGCGAGCTGCGCCGGGTCAAGGCGCGCGTGGAGTCCGAGCGGATGCCGCGCGGCGTGCCGGTGAACCGGCAGCTCAAGCTCGGCCGCGGGGGACTGTCCGACGTCGAGTGGACCGCCCAGCTCCTCCAGCTCCAGCACGCCGGGCGGGTGCCCGAGCTGCGGGTGACCGGGACGCTCGAGGCGCTGCGCGCCGCCCGGGACGCCGACCTGCTCTCCGGGCGCGACGCCCAGCAGCTCGGGGCGGCGTGGACGCTGGCGAGCCGGGTGCGGGCCGCGATCGCGCTCGTCACCGGGCGGGTGACCGGCGCCAAGGTCGACGTCCTGCCGCACGACCCCACCCAGCTCTCCGCCGTCGCCCGGCTGCTCGGTTATCGCCCGGGCGCCGGCGCCGATCTCGAGGAGGACTACCTCCGCACCACCCGCCGCGCCCGCGCCGTCGTCGAGCACGTCTTCTTCGAGTAGCCATCCCCCCGCAAGCCCCCCGCGAGAGCCGACTTGCGCGCGAGAGCCGACTTCCGCGCGAGAGCCGACTTGCGCGCGAGAGCCGACTTGCGCGCGAGAGCCGACTTGCGCGCGAGAGCCGACTTGCGCGCGAGAGCGGACTTCCGCACGAGAGCCGACTTCCGCACGAGAGCCGCGCTGGGCCGCGAGAGCACGGCGTCACACCCGTGGGCGATGATGGACCGATGCGACTCATCCTCATCCGTCACGGACAGACCAGCTCGAACGTCGGGGGCCTGCTCGACACGGGCGAGCCCGGCGCGCACCTCACCGAGCTCGGACGCGAGCAGGCCGCGGCCGTCGCGCGCACCCTGGCCGACGAGCGCATCGATGCCGTCTACGCCTCGACGCTCGTGCGCACCCAGCAGACGGCCGAGCCGCTGCTCGCCGAGCGTGGTCTGGAGCTGCGGGTGCGCGACGGGATCCGCGAGATCAGCGCGGGTGACCTGGAGATGCGCGGGGACGATGAGGCGGTCCGTGCCTACGTCGGCACGATCTTCGGCTGGGCGCAGGACCCCGACCGGCGCCTGCCGGGTGGCGAGAGCGGCCACGAGGTGTGGCAGCGCTACGACGACGTCGTCGCCGAGGCCCACGCCGAGGGTGTCGGCACGGCGGTGATGTTCAGCCACGGGGCGGTTATCCGGTCCTGGACGGCGGTGCGCGCGGAGAACGTCACCGCGGAGCACGCGGCGTACAACCCGCTGAGCAACACCGGCGTCGTCGTCCTCGAGGGGAGTCCGCGCGAGGGCTGGTGGGCCCACCTGTGGGAGGGCGAGCCGCTCGGCGGTGAGCGGGTGGAGGACACGGCGCACGACGGACCGGCCGCCGAGCCGGCGCCGCACGCGGTCGGGCGGTGAGGCCCGTCCCCGTCGCCTGCCGTGACACGGGCCCGATCGGGTGCACGGCCCGGGAAATAGGGGAGCGCCGGCCGCCACGCGCCAGCAGGATGGTGCCATGAACGTCGAGACCGCCGCGGCGCTGCTGCGCCCGGTGCGCACCGAGCGGCTCACCCTGCGCCCTGCGACCCCCGAGGACGCCGACGCGGTCTGGGCCTACCGCCGGCTCGACGAGGTCAACGAGTGGATCACCAGCCGCCCCGGGCCCCTCGAGGAGTACCGCGCGCACTTCGGCGACCCGGCACGGGTGGCGTTCACCGCGGTCATCCAGCTCGGCCACGGTCCCCAGGCGCCGGTCATCGGGGACCTCATGCTCCGCCGTGAGGACGGCTGGGGGCAGACGGAGGTCGAGGACCGGGCGGTCGGGACGCAGGGAGAGGTCGGCTGGGCGCTCGACCCCGCCCACACCGGGCGGGGCTACGCCACGGAGGCCGTCCGCGAGCTGCTGCGCGTGGCCTTCGAGGACCACGGGTTGCGCCGGGTGGTGGCGAACTGCTTCGCGGACAACGAGTCGTCCTGGCGCCTCATGGAGCGCCTCGGCATGCGCCGCGAGACGCACGCCGTCCGCGACTCCCTCCACCGTGACGGTCGCTGGCTCGACTCCTTCGTCTACGCGCTCCTCGCCGAGGAGTGGCGCGCCGGGGCGACGCAGGCGTAGCCGCGAATGATGCGCGTCCTCCTCCTCGCTGACACCCACGTCCCGAAACGGGCCCGTGAGCTGCCAACGCAGGTGTGGCAGGAGGTCGACGCCGCGGACCTCGTCGTCCACGCCGGGGACTGGGTGGTCCCCGAGCTGCTCGACGAGCTCGAGGAGCGCGCCGCCGCCGTGCTCGCCTGCTGGGGCAACAACGACGGCGCCGAGCTGCGCCGTCGTCTCCCCGAGGTGGCACGGGCCGAGCCCGCGGGCGTACGCATCGCCGTCGTCCACGAGACCGGCCAGGCCCGCGGGCGGGAGGAGCGGATGCGCGCCGTCTTCCCGGACACCGACCTGCTCGTCTTCGGGCACAGCCACATCCCGTGGGACACGACGGCCGGCGGCCTGCGCCTGCTCAACCCCGGCTCCCCGACCGACCGGCGCCGCCAGCCGTTCTGCACCTACATGACGCTCACGCTGGACGGCGGTGAGGTCCGCGATGTCGTCATCCACCGGCTGCCCCCACGGGTGAGCACCGCCCGGGCATGACACAGCCCCCGGCGCGACGGACGCGCCGGGGGCTGTACGGCCCGATCAGATGTCGAAGTAGAGCTCGAACTCGTGCGGGTGGGGACGCAGGCGCAGCGGGTCGATCTCCTGGCTGCGCTTGTACTCGATCCACGTCGAGATGAGGTCCGGGGTGAACACGTCGCCCTCGGTGAGGAAGTCGTGGTCGGCCTCGAGGGCGAGGAGCGCACCCTGGAGGGAGTCCGGCACCTGCTCGATCTGGGCGTGCTCCTCCGGCGGCAGCTCGTAGAGGTCCTTGTCGATCGGCTCCGGCGGCTCGATGCGGTTGCGGATGCCGTCGATGCCGGCCATGAGCATCGCGGAGAACGCGAGGTAGGGGTTCGCGGACGGGTCCGGCACGCGGAACTCGATGCGCTTGGCCTTGGGCGAGGTGCCCGTCACGGGGATGCGGATGCACGCGGAGCGGTTGCGCGCCGAGTACACGAGGTTGACCGGCGCCTCGAAGCCCGGCACGAGGCGGTGGAAGGAGTTGACCGACGGGTTGGTGAACGCGAGCAGCGCCGGCGCGTGCTTGAGCAGACCGCCGATGTACCAGCGGGCCAGGTCCGACAGCCCGCCGTAGCCGCGCTCGTCGAAGAACAGCGGCTTGCCGTCCTTCCACAGGCTCTGGTGGGAGTGCATGCCCGAGCCGTTGTCACCGAAGATCGGCTTGGGCATGAAGGTCGCCGTCTTGCCGGCCTCCCACGCCGCGTTCTTGATGACGTACTTGAACTTCATGACGTCGTCCGCGGCGGCGCGCAGCGTGTCGAAGCGGTAGTTGATCTCCTGCTGGCCCGCGGTGCCGACCTCGTGGTGGGCGCGCTCGACCTCGAGGCCCACCTGCTGCAGCAGGGTGACCATGGAGTCGCGCAGGTCGGCCATCTGGTCGTTGGGGGAGACGGGGAAGTAGCCGCCCTTGTAGCGGGTCTTGTACCCGAGGTTCCCGCCCTCCTCCTCGCGGCCGGTGTTCCACGCGGCCTCGTTGGAGTTGATGTGGTAGAAGCTCGAGTGCTGGTTCGTCGCGAAGCGGACGTCGTCGAAGATGTAGAACTCGGCCTCGGCGCCGAAGTACACCGTGTCGGCGATGCCGGTGCTGCGCAGGTACGCCTCCGCCTTGGCGGCGATGTTGCGCGGGTCGCGGGAGTAGGCCTCGTCGGTGAAGGGGTCGACGATGGAGAAGTTGACGACGAGCGTCTTCTCCTTGCGGAACGGGTCGACGAACGCGCTCGTGACGTCCGGGATCAGCTTCATGTCCGACTCGTGGATGGCCTGGAAGCCGCGGATGGAGGATCCGTCGAACATCAGGCCGTCGGTGAAGGCGTCCTCGGTGAAGGCCGCGACCGGGATGTTGAAGTGCTGCATGACACCCGGCAGGTCGCAGAAGCGGACGTCGACGAACTTGACGTCCTCCTCGCGAGTGAAGGCGATGGCCTCCTCGGCGTTCTTGAACATCGACCGCTCCTCTTGCGTGGGGGATTGTTGCTGGACCTCGGCGGTCCCGACGTCCAGGACGCTAACGGTGCCGCGTTTCGCCGGGGTCACCCGAATGTGTCCGGCATGTTACGCAGATGTCGACGACGGTGTGCGGAGGGCCCAGCGTCGGACGATCGTCGTCCCGGCCCAGACGTCGTGCAGACCTCGCCCGTCCAGACCCCACACGACGGCGGGGACGACGACGCACAGGCTCACGGTCCGGATGAGCGCCTGCAGCGGGCTCACCGGCCCGCCGTCGACCGTGCAGACCTGCAGGCCGAGGAGGGTGTGACCGATGGTCGCGCCCCGGGTGGCGAGCAGCAGCCAGGTCATGACCGCGAACACGCCGAGGGTCGCCAGGGGGTCGTTGTCGAGGAAGCCGGCGGAGATCGCGTTCGCGATGGCCCAGTCGACGGCGAGGGCGACGACGCGGCGGCCGAGCCCGGCGCGGGTCATGGTCACGCTCAGCGTCCGCGCATGCCCTTGCGGTCGGGGCGCGCCCGCATCGGGTCCACGCCCTTGGGGATCGGGGGGCGGGAGGACTGCAGGGCGCGCAGACGCTTGGCGACGGCGGCCACCTCGGCCTTGGTCAGGGTCGGCTTGAGGCGCTGGATCTTCTTCGTGAGCTTGGGGAGCGGGACCTGGCCCTCCTCCCGGCCGACCTGGATGAGGTGCACGGTGACGTTCGGCGCGACGCGCGCGACCTTGCGCTTCTCACTCTCCAGGAGCCGCTGCACGCGGTGGCTCGGGCCCTCGCCGATGAGCACGACGCCCGGGCGCCCGACGGCGCGGAAGACGACGTCCTGGGTGCGCGGGTCGACCGCGACCGGCTGCTCCTCGATGTTCCAGCCGCGCCGGATGGTCCCGAGCGCCGAGCCGGCGGCGCCGGGGGTGCCCTCGATGCGCGAGTAGGCGGCGCGCTCGGCGCGCCGCGACAGCAGCATCATGACGACGATGAGCGCGACCGGGAGGCTGAGCAGCGTGACGTAGACGGGGTGGCCGACGGCGAAGCCGATCGCCACGCCCAGCGCGAGGATCCCGAAGAACGAGCCGAGGAGCCACCAGGTGATCGAGGGCTGCGCCTCGCGGGTCATCTGGAAGACTTCCCACAGCTGGTGGTACCAGCGCTTCTTCTTCGGCTTCGGCGCGACGCCCTCGGCGGCGTCCTTCTTCTGTCGTCTCAGGGCCATGATCGTCAATCCTACCGGCCCCCGAGGGGTCCTCAGTGGCGTCCCGCGTCGACTGCGTCACGGGACCTGTGGATGAGCGCAGCGGGCCGCCGCCCGATGCGCTTGGGTGTGCCCATGGCACGACGACGGCCGGTCCCGGCCCCTGCCGCGGCGGGGACCGTGCGTGCCCCCGAGGTGGCCGGGCTCGCGCTGCACGGGCCGGTCGGGCACGGCGCCGGCGGGGCGGTGTGGGCGGCGCGCGACGGCGGCGGGCGTGACGTCGTCGTCAGCGTGCTGTCGCTGCCCGAGGGCGCGGCGGGCACCGCGCAGCTGCGGCGGCTCGCGGCCCTGCGGCACGGGACCCATCCGCACCTCGCGCGGGTCCGCCAGGTCCTCCCGCTGGACGGCGGGCGGTGCGCGGTGGTGAGCGACCGCGTGCCCGGGCCCACGCTCGCGACCGTCCTCGCCGCCCGCGGCTCGCTGGACCCGCCCGAGCTCGCGGCCCTGCTCTCCGCGGTGGGCAGCGGGCTCGGGCACCTGCACGAGCGTGGTGTCGTCCACGGCGACGTGTCGCCCGCGAACGTCGTCGTCAGCGGCGACGGCGTCCCGGTGCTGGTCGACCTCGCGGGCCGCGCCGCTCCGGAGCTCGGGACGCCCGGGTTCGTCCCACCCGAGCGGGACCGGCGCGGCGCGGCCGGGGCACCTGGGGACGTGTGGGCCCTCGCGCGGCTCGTGCTCGCGGCCGCCGGCGGGTCCGCGGGCCCTCGGCTGCCGGAGCTCCTCGCCGGCGCGCTGGACGCCGATCCCTCCCGCCGTCCCGCCGCCCGGGACCTCGCCAGCCGCGCGCCCGAGATCGCCGCTGCCGAGCCGGTCCGCCTCCCGCCTGCCGCCGTCCTCGCCCAGGCGCGGATGCGTGACGACGCCGCGCCCACCCGGCGGCGCCCGGACACCCGCCGTCGCGCCCGCGCCGCAGCCCGGACGATGCCTGCGGGAGCCGGTCGGGCAGTCCCCGCCCGCCGCAGCCGGACGGGTGGGCAGCAGGTGACCGACGGACGGGAGGCCCGGCGGACGCCGCAGGCACGGCACGCAGGCCGCCGCAGCCACATCTCGCCCTGGCCGCGTGCGGGGGCCGTGCTCGGGGCGCTCGGCCTGCTCATCGGCGTCGTCGTCTGGTCCGCGCCGGGGGAGAGAGGCGGCGGCTACGGGCACCGCTCCTCCGCGCCGCCCGCCACGGCACCGGTCACCGACGCCCTCACCGACCTGGTCGCCCGCCGGGACCGTGCCCTCGTCCAGGGCGACACCGGGGCCCTGGCGGCCACCACCGTGCCGGGCGGTCCCGCCGCCCAGGAGGACGAGGCGCTCCTCGACCTGCTCGAGGGCAGCGCGACCACCCTGGAGGACCTGCGCACCGAGGTCGTCGCCGTGGAGCACGTGACCCCGGCGCCCGGGGGCACGGCCCTGGACGCCGTCCTCGTCCAGCACCCCCACGAGCGACGGGTCGGCGGGGCGACGGTCGACGTCGCGGCGCAGGAGCCCCGCTGCACCAGGCTCGTCCTCACCGCCGACTCCGGGCAGTGGCGCATCCTGCGCACCGAGCCGTGCCCGTGAACGGCGACGGGGCCCGCACCAGTGGTGCGGGCCCCGTCGGGGAAGGGGGACTCAGAGACCGAGCTCGGCCTCGAAGGCGCCCTCCTCCAGACGCTTCTTGATCGTCTGCATGAAGCGGCCCGCGTCCGCACCGTCGACCAGGCGGTGGTCGTAGGTGAGGGGCAGGTAGACCATGGAGCGGATGCCGATCGTCTCGTTGCCGTCGGTGTCGGTGACGACGACGGGACGCTTGACGATCGCGCCCACGCCGAGGATCGCGACCTCGGGCTGGTTGATGATCGGGGTGTCGAACAGGGCGCCGTTGGAGCCGAGGTTCGTGATGGTGAACGTCGAGCCACCGAGCTCGTCCGGCTTGACCTTGTTGTCCCGCGTGCGGGCGGCGAGGTCGGCGACCCGCTTGGAGATGCCCGCGATCGTGAGGTCGCCGGCCTCCTTGATCACCGGGACGAGCAGGCCGCGCGGGGTGTCGACCGCGATGCCGATGTTCTCCTCGCCGTGGTAGACGACCTGGTCGCCGTCGATCGAGGCGTTGAGGGCCGGGTGGGCCTTGAGCGCCTCGGTGGCGGCCTTGATGAAGAACGGCAGGTAGGTGAGCTTGACGCCCTCCCGCTCCTGGAAGCTGTTCTTCGCCCGGGCGCGGAGCTTGGCGATCCGCGTGACGTCCACCTCGATGACCGTGGTGAGCTGGGCGGAGGTGTCGAGGGACTCGACCATGCGCTTGGCGATGACCTTGCGCAGGCGCGACATCTTCTCGGTGGTGCCGCGCAGCGGGGAGACCTCCGGGACGGTCGTCGGCGCCTTGGGGGCGGACGACGGCGCGGCAGCGGCGGCGGGGGCGGCGGCCTGGGCAGCCTTCTCCGCGGCGGCGAGGACGTCCTCCTTGCGGACACGTCCGCCGACGCCGGTGCCCTGGAGGGAGTCGAGGTCGACCCCCTTCTCCTTGGCGAGCTTGCGGACGATCGGCGTCACGTAGGACGCCTTCGCCGTCTCGGCAGCGCTCGGGCGCGAGGGCGCCGGGGTGGTGGACGCCTCCTGCGCCGGGGCCTTCGGCTGCTCGGGCTCGGCCTGCGGGGCGGCCTCCTCGGCGGGAGCCGTCGAGGTCGCTGCGTCCTGGTGCTGCTCGGCGCGCTCCTCGGACGGCTCCTCGGTCTGCTGCTGCTCGGCCTGCGGGGTCTCCTCCGCGGCCGGAGCCGACTCACCGGAGTCCGAGCCGCCGGACTCCCCGCCGATGATGGCGAGGTCGGTGCCGACGTCGACGGTCTCGTCCTCCTGGACGAGGATCTTGCTCAGCACGCCGGCGTAGGGCGAGGGCACCTCGGTGTCGACCTTGTCGGTCGAGACCTCGAGCAGCGGCTCGTCCACCTCGACCTGCTCACCCTCGCTCTTGAGCCAGCGGGTGACGGTGCCCTCGGTGACGGACTCGCCGAGGGCCGGCATCTGCACGGCCTGGCCCTCACCGGAGCCGGAGGAGCCGGAGGAGGCCTGCGACTTGGCCTCCTGGGCGACCTCCTGCTCGGAGGGCTGCTCGTCCTGCGCGGGCTGCTCCTGCTGCTCGGGCTCGGCGGGCTGCTCCTCCTGCGCGGCGGGCTGCTCGGCCTCGGCCGGGGCGGCGTCGCCGCCACCCTCACCGGAGCCGATGACGGCGAGCTCGGTGCCGACGTCGACCGTCTCGTCCTCCTGGACGAGGATCTTCTCCAGCACGCCGGCGAACGGCGAGGGCACCTCGGTGTCGACCTTGTCGGTCGACACCTCGAGCAGGGGCTCGTCGACCTCGACGCGGTCCCCCTCGTTCTTCAGCCAGCGGGTGACGGTTCCCTCGGTGACGGACTCGCCCAGGGCGGGCATCTGCACGGAGTCGGACATGACCTGGTGTCTCCTTGGATCGAGGGATCAGTTGTGGGAGTGCAGCGGCTTGCCGGCGAGCGCGAGCGCCGCCTCGCCGATGGCCTCGTTCTGCGTCGGGTGGGCGTGGACGAGGGAGGCGACGTCCTCAGGGTAGGCCTCCCAGTTGACCATGAGCTGGCCCTCGCCGATGAGCTCACCGACGCGGGCGCCGATCATGTGCACCCCGACGATGGGGCCGTCCTTCTGCCGGACGAGCTTGACGAAGCCGGTGGTCTTGAGGATCTGGCTCTTGCCGTTGCCGGCCAGGTTGAACTCGACGGTCTCGACCTCGCCGTGCTGCTCCTTGGCCTGCGCCTCGGTGAGGCCGACGGAGGCGACCTCGGGCTCGCAGTAGGTCACGCGCGGGATGCCGGACTCGACGATCGCCGGCGGGTTGAGGCCGGCGATCTCCTCGGCGACGAAGATGCCCTGCTGGAAGCCGCGGTGGGCGAGCTGCAGGCCGGGGACGATGTCGCCGACGGCGTAGATGTTGGCGACGCCGGTGTGGAGGCGCTCGTTGGTGAGGACGAAGCCGCGCTCCATGGGCACGCCCTGCTCCTCGTAGCCGAGGTTGGCGGTCGCCGGGCCGCGGCCGACGGCGACGAGCAGGAGGTCGGCCTCGAGGGTCTTGCCGTCCTCGGTGGAGACGACGACGCCGGAGTCGGTCTGCTTGACGCCGGAGAAGCGGGTGCCGGTGTGGAAGGCGATCTTCCGCTTGCGGAAGGCGCGCTCGAGGGCCTTGGACAGCGCCACGTCCTCGTTCGGCACGAGGTTGGGCAGCGCCTCGATGATCGTCACGTCGGCCCCGAAGGACTTCCACACGGAGGCGAACTCCACGCCGATGACGCCGCCGCCGAGGACGATGACGCTCTTCGGGACGGACTCGAGCTGGAGGGCCTGCTCGCTCGTGATGACGCGGCCGCCGATCTCCAGGCCGGGCAGCGAGCGGGCGTAGGAGCCGGAGGCGAGCAGCACGTTGCGCCCGCGGTAGGGGGTGCCGTCGACCTCGACGGTGTCCTTCGCGGTGAGGCGGCCCCAGCCGGTGATGTAGTCGATCTTGCCGGCCTTCACCAGGCCCTGGAGGCCCTTGTACAGGCGCCCGACGACGGCGTCCTTGTAGCTGTTGACCGTGGCCATGTCGATGCCCTGGAAGGAGCTGTTGACGCCGACCGCGGCGCTCTCGTGGATCGTGTCGGCGACCTCGGCGCTGTGGAGCAGGGCCTTGGTGGGGATGCAGCCGCGGTGCAGGCAGGTGCCACCGAGCTTGTCGGCCTCGATGAGGGCGATGGACAGGCCGAGCTGGGCGCCGCGCAGCGCAGCCGCGTAGCCTCCGCTTCCAGCTCCCAGGATGACCAGGTCGTAGACGTTGTCTTCAGGGCTGGCGGTCACAAACTTCTCCTCGAGCGGGGAACGGGAGCCCGGGCACGACACCCAGGCCTTGAGTCCCATCTTGTCATCGCCGGAGGTGTGGGGACCACCGGACACGGTGTCCGTCGGGTCACAGCGGAGAGCCGTACGCTGGGGCCATGCGGCTGTTCCCACGACGACGGACGACGGGCTCGTCCGTGCCCGACGTCTCGCCCGCGCAGCGCCGCGCGGAGGTCACGGCGCACTTCCGTGACTTCGTCGCCACGCGCGCCGGCGTCGAGGCCTACATCGAGCCCCCGACGGCGAACGACCCGACGACGATGGTCCTCGTCGCCCGCACGGGGGAGTGGACGCGCCGGCGCATCCCGGACCAGAAGGCCGCCTGGGCGCTGGCCCGCGAGCTGGAGATCCCGGTCTACGACGTCAACCTCACCGGCTACCCGTCGAGCATGCGGCGCTGGAGCGCCGCCCAGCGCCGCAAGTAGCACGCGAGCCCGCCCCCGCGACGGCCCCGAGGGGCGTGGTCGGCGGGGACGGGCTCGGCCGTGCGTGGTCGCGTCAGCGGGTGGCGGCGCGCTCGAGGAAGGTGAGCAGGGTGCGCAGCCCGGTGCCCGTGCCGCCCTCGGGGGTGTAGCCGCGCGGCTTGCCCTCGTTGAACGCCGGCCCGGCGATGTCGAGGTGCGCCCACGGCGTCGCGCCGACGAACTCCTTGAGGAACAGGCCCGCGACGAGCATGCCGCCGAACCGGTCGCCCATGTTGGCGATGTCGGCGACCTGCGACTTCATGGACTCGGCGAGCTCGGCGGGCAGCGGCATCGGCCAGAAGTCCTCCCCGGCGGCACCGGCTGCGGCGATGACCTCCTCGCGCACGTCCTCGGTGCCCATGACGGCGCCGACCTGCGAGCCGAGCGCGACCATCTGGGCGCCGGTGAGCGTGGCGATGTCGACGATGACGTCCGGGTTCTCCTCGCCGGCGGCGACGAGGGCGTCGGCCATGACGAGGCGGCCCTCGGCGTCGGTGTTGAGCACCTCGACCGTCTTCCCGCCGCGGATCGTGATGACGTCCGAGGGGCGCTGGGCGCTGCCGGAGGGCATGTTCTCGGCGAGCGCGAGCCAGCCGGTCACCTTGACGGGCAGGTCGAGCGCGGCGGCGGCCATGACGGCGTGGAGCACGGTGGCGGCGCCGGCCATGTCCATCTTCATCGTCTCCATGCCCTTGGCGGGCTTGATGGACAGGCCGCCGGAGTCGAACGTGATGCCCTTGCCGACGAGGCCGATGTGGGCCTTCGCGCGGACGGGGGAGTAGCTGACCCTGACGAGCCGCGGCGGGCGCTGGGAGCCCTGACCGACGCCGATCAGGCCGCCGTAGCCGCCGGCGAGGAGCGCCTTCTCGTCGAGCACCTTGACCTTGACCTTGGTGCCCTTCGCGGCGGCGGCCGCCTCCTCGGCGAAGGACTCGGGGTACAGGTCGGCGGGGGAGGCGTTGACGAGGTCGCGGACCCCGGCGACGGCCTCCGCCACGACGACGGCGCGGGCGTGGGCGGCCTTGGCCTCCTTGGAGCGGGCGAGGTCGGTGACGAGCTCGAGGCGGGCCACCGGCGCGCGGTGCTCGGTGCGGTAGCGGTCGTAGCTGTAGGTGCCGAGCAGGGCGCCCTCGGCGACGGCGCCGACCCGCTCGGCGGTGTCGGCGGGCAGGGCGAGGGCGACGTCGGCGGTGCCCGCGAGGCTGCGGGTCGCGGCGCCGGCGGCACGGCGCAGGGTCTCCAGGGTCGGGCCGTCCTCGCCGACCTCACCGACGCCGGTGAGCACGACGACGGTGGCTGCGAGCTCCTTGCCGACGGCGACGCGGACGACCTCGTCGGCCTTGCCGCTCACGCCGAGCGCGGGCAGGAGCGTCGTCAGCGTGGAGGTCACCGCCGACGGCAGCGCCGCTCCGGGCACGAGCAGGGGCTGTCCGTCCCGTCGGCCGACGGCGACGACGACGGCGTCGGCCGGGATGCGTGCAACGTTCTTCGTGGTCAGCGTCAGTTCAGTCACGCTCCCGATGGTATCCGTCACGGAACGGGTGGGGGTGGCGCCCGGGGGGACCAGGGTCCTGCTCGCCCGCGGCTACGATGTCGCGGTGCTTCCCGTCGTCCTCATCGTCTCGGTGCTCGCCGCCGTGCTCGGCCTGTGGGCTCTGGGCTTCACGATCGCGAACCGTCCCGTCGTCCTCCGTCAGCTCATCGCCGGCGGGGTCGTCGAGGTGGCGCTGATCGTCCAGGGCTTCGTCCTGGCGGCCCACCAGCTCGGGGGCACGGAGCTCACCGACCCGGTGACGCTCTGGGGCTACCTCCTCGTCGCCCTTCTCATCCTTCCCGGGGCCGCCGTCGTCGCTTTCGTCGAGCGCACGCGGTGGAGCTCGGTCGTCCTGACGGTCGCGGCCGTCACCGTCATCATCATGGAGCTGCGGATGTGGCAGTTGTGGCAGGCATGAGCCAGGAACCGTTGCGCACGGCCCCGGCGACCGACGACCGCCCCCCGGCGCGCGGGGCGGGCCTGCTCGTCGTCGCCGTCTACGTGATCTTCGCGCTGGCCGCGACGGCGCGGGCGAGCGTCCAGCTCGTCCGGGACGCCGCCGAGGCACCCCTGGCCTACGGGCTGTCGGGGTTCGCGGCGGTCGTCTACGTCGTCGCCGCCGTCGCCCTGGCGCACAACGGCCGGCGGATGCGACGCATGGCGTGGGTGGCGGTGAGCATCGAGATGCTCGGCGTCCTCGTCGTCGGGACGCTGAGCTTCCTCACCCCCGAGCTCTTCCCGCGCGACACCGTCTGGTCCCACTTCGGCAGCGGGTACGGCTTCGTCCCGCTCGTGCTCCCGGCGCTCGGCCTGTTCTGGCTGTGGCGCTCCAGCCCCGGGCGGGTCGCCCGGGCCAGCGAGAGCCACTGACTCAGCGCGCGAGCTCGCGGTTGAGGGCTCCGGGCCACGCGGGCCCGTTGTAGACGAACGCCGTGTAGGCCTGGAGGAGGTCGGCCCCCGCCGCGAGCATGCGGCGGGCGCCCGCGGCGTCCTCGATGCCCCCGACGCCGATGACGACGGCGTCGGGACCCAGCCGCTCGCGCAGCAGCCGCACGACCTGGACCGCGCGGGTGTGCAACGGGCGCCCGGACAGGCCGCCCGGGCCGTGCTCGTGGGCGATCGTCGTGTTCGTCGCGACGACGCCGGCCAGGCCGGTGGCGTTGACGAGATCAGCCACCGCGGCGACGTCGTCGTCGCTGAGGTCGGGGGCGACCTTGACGAGGACGGGCACGCGGCGGTCCGCGGCGGCGTCGGCCTCGCGCTGGACGGCCTCGAGGATGGGCCGCAGCGCGTCGACGGCCTGCAGGTCACGCAGCCCGGGGGTGTTGGGGGAGGAGACGTTGACCGTGAGGTAGTCGGCCCAGCGGGCGAGCAGGCGCGCGCTCGTCGCGTAGTCCTCGACGGCGTCCTCGACCGGGGTGACCCGCGACTTGCCGATGTTCACGCCGACGACGACGCCCCGGCCGCGGCGCGTGGAGCGCAGCCGGCGCAGCCGCTCGGCGGCGGCGTGGGCGCCCTCGTTGTTGAAGCCCATCCGGTTGACGAGCGCGTGCTCCTGCGGGTGGCGCCACAGCCGCGGGCGGTCGTTGCCCGGCTGCGGGTGGGCCGTGACCGTGCCGACCTCGACGTGCCCGAAGCCGAGCATGTCCATCCCGAGGACGGTCGCGGCGTTCTTGTCCATGCCGGCCGCCAGGCCGAGGACGCCGGGCACCGGCCGGCCGAGCGGGGTGTGCACGCGCCGGCGGGGGCGCCGGCCGAGCGTGGCGCGGACGGCGTGCGACAGGCCCGGCGTGGCGGCGACACCACGGATGAGCCCGAGCGCGAGCTCGTGGGCCCGCTCCGGATCGGTACGGACGAGGACGGTGCGGAAGAGCAGGCCGTAGAGCACCGTCAGGCGATCTTCTCGCCGCGCCGCACCTGGGGCTTGGGCGCGCGCAGGAAACGCGGCTGGAAGAGCCGGGAGAAGGCGTAGATGCCGGTGAACCGCGGGATCTGGTCCTCGCCGAAACGGGCCTTGAGCTTGCGCTTGATGATGACCGAGTAGCCGATGGCGAACGCGAGGGCGATGCCGAAGGCGATGTACATCACGGCCATGCCGATGATCGCGACGTCGGGGAACCGGGTGGCGAAGAACAGCAGGACGATCGAGGCCATCGCGAGCGGCAGGAAGTACTCGCTCGGGCTGAAGTGCGCGTCGACGTAGTCGCGCACCCAGCGGCGCACCGGGCCCTTGTCCCGCGCGGGGAGGTAGCGATCGTCGCCCGTGCGCATCGCCTCCTGCTGCTTGGCGTACAGCTCGTTGCGGCGCCGACGCGCCTCCTGCTTGGCGAGCTTGCGGTCCGTGGGGACGAGCGGACGCTGGTTGCGGGCCTGCGCCTCCTTGCGCTTGGGCGTGGGGCGTCCCTTGCCCACCGCGGGCTGCTCCTCGGGCGCGGGGGCCGGCGGCGGGGTCTGCTTCTTGCTGCGTCCGATCACGCACTAGAGGGTAGTCGACGCCCATGCCCCGAGGGTGCGGCCTTCCGGCCCGCGTGCGCGCCGTCACGCCCCGCGTGAGGATGTGAGACCGACCACCCTGGAAAGGCTCCGGCATGAGCGCCACCGTCCGCGAGGTCGCGCCCGGCGTGCACCTCGTCTCCCACTCCTACGTCAACTGCTACCTCGTCGAGGACGACGACGGCGTCACGCTCGTCGACGCCGGCCTGCCCCGGGTCTGGTACCCGCTCGGGTACGCGCTGCGCCTCCTCGGGCACCGCCCGAGCGACCTGCGCGCCCTCGTCCTCACCCACGCGCACTTCGACCACGTCGGGGTGGCCCGCCGGCTGCAGGACCGGTTCGAGGTGCCGGTGTGGGCGACCGCGGAGGAGCACGAGCTCGCCACCCACCCCTACCGCTACGCCCACGAGAACCCGCGGGCGACCTACCCGCTCGCCCACCCGGCCGCCGTGCCGATCCTCCTGCGGATGGCCCTGTCCGGGGCGCTGCGGGTGAGGGGCACCCGGGCGGCGCGGGTGCTGGAGACCGGCAAGGTCCTCGACGTGCCCGGCCGACCGTACGTCCTGCCCACCCCCGGGCACACGTGGGGGCACGTGGCGCTGCACCTGCCCGACCGTGACGTCGTTCTCACCGGCGACGCGCTCGTCACGCTCGACCCGTACACCGGGGCGACCGGTCCGCGGATCGTCGCGGGCGCGGCGACGGCCGACTCGGCCCTCAACCTCGCCACCCTGGACGCGGTCGCCGCCACCGGCGCACGCACCGTGCTCCCCGGTCACGGCGAGCCGTGGACGCAGGGCGCGCGGCTCGCCGTCGAGCTCGCCCGGGCCGCGGGACCCGCCTGACCCGGCGGCCGCAGGGGGTACGCGGTTAGGCTCTCCCTGTGACCATCGAGGACCTCACCGCCCGTACCGCCGCCGAGTTCCCCCGGATCCGCAGCGACCTCGAGTCGCTCGTGCGCATCCCCAGCATCTCGGCGCCCGCCTTCGACCCCCAGCACCTGGAGGACAGCGCCGCCGCCGTGGCCGAGCTCTTCCGCGGCGCGGGGATGCCCGAGGTGGAGGTCGTCCGCGTCACCGGCCCCGACGGGCGCGCCGGCGCGCCCGCGGTCCTCGCGCACAAGCCCGGCCCGCCCGGGGCCCCGACCGTGCTGCTCTACGCCCACCACGACGTCCAGCCCCCGGGTGAGGCCGCCGGCTGGTCCTCCCCGCCCTTCGAGCCCACCCAGCGGGGGGAGCGGCTCTACGGCCGCGGCGCCGCCGACGACAAGGCCGGGATCATGGCCCACGTCGGTGCGCTGCGCGTCCTCGGGGACGAGCTCGGCGTCGGCGTCACCGTCTTCAGCGAGGGGGAGGAGGAGGTCGGCTCCCCGACCTTCCGCACCTTCCTCGAGACCTACCGCGACCGGCTCGCGGCCGACGTCATCGTCGTCGCGGACTCCACGAACTGGAAGGTCGGTGTCCCCGGCCTCACGACCTCCCTGCGCGGCCTCGTCGACTGCACGGTCGAGCTGTCCGTCCTCGACCACGCCGTGCACTCCGGCATGTTCGGCGGGCCGGTCCTCGACGCGCTCACGCTCATGTCCCGGCTCATCGCCACCCTCCACGACGAGGACGGGAACGTCGCCGTGGCCGGGCTCGTCGCCAGCGACCACGCCGACGTCGACTACCCCGAGGAGGACGTGCGCGCCGACGCCGGCGTGCTCGACGGCGTCCGCCTCGCCGGCACCGGCCCGCTCGCCGCGCGGCTGTGGACCAAGCCGGCACTGTCGGTGATCGGGCTCGACGCGACGAGCGTCGACCACGCCTCCAACACGATCATCCCCTCGGCCCGCGCCAAGCTCTCCATGCGCATCGCACCGGGACAGGACCCGGCGGCCGCCGAGCGCGCCCTGCACGACCACCTCGTGGCGAACGCGCCCTTCGGCGCCCGGGTCGAGGTCCTGCCGGGGGAGACCGGCCAGGCCTTCCAGGCGCCGGAGGACTCCCCGGTCATGCAGGCGGCCCGGTGGGCGTTCGCGACGGCGTGGGGCACCGACCCGGTCGACCTCGGCGTCGGCGGGTCGATCCCGTTCATCGCCGACCTCGCCGAGGTCTACCCCGACGCGGCGATCCTCGTCACCGGCGTGGAGGACCCGGACTCCCGCGCCCACTCCGAGGACGAGTCGGTCCACCTCGGGGAGCTGGAGAAGGTCGTCCTCGCCGAGGCACTCCTCCTCGCCCGCCTGGCCGACACGCTGTGACCCACCCCGCCACCCGTCGGCACCGCCGGCGGGGCGCTGCGGCACGCCCGAGCAGGGAGGGACGCGCGTGCGCCTCCTCGTGAGCCCGGACCGCTTCACCGGCGCCCTCAGCGCCCTGCACGTGGCCGGCGCGCTCGAACGCGGCTGGCTGCGCACCTCGCCGGACGACACCGTGCGGCTCGTGCCGATGTCCGACGGCACCGCGGGCCTGCTCGAGGCCGTCCACGCCGCGCGCGGCGGGCGGCTCGTCTCCGTCACGGTCCGCGGCCCGCTCGGGGAACCGGTGCCCGCGAGCCTCCTCCACGTGTCCGGCGACGCCGGGGGGACCGTCTACGTCGAGGGCTCCCAGGTGCTGGGGCGCCAGCTCACTCCCCCCGGGCAGGAGCTGCGTCACGCCGAGAGCGGCAGCAGCGCCGGCCTCGGTGAGCTGCTGCTCACCGCCCGTGAGCTCGGCGCCGGTCGCGTCGTCGTCGGCCTGGGGGAGGCCGCCACCCACGACGGCGGTGCGGGCCTGGTCCGCGCCCTCGCCGGCGTGCCGGAGGACGCCGACCTCGACGAGCCCGTCGTCGCCGCCGCGCACGCCGCGCTCGACGGCGCGGACGTCGTCGTCGCCGCAGCCTCCCAGGTGCCGCTGCTCGGGCTGCACGGCGCCGGCGCACTGCTCGGCGAGCGGATCGGTCCCGAGCACGCCCAGCGGCTGGACACCGCCCTCGGCGAGCTCGTCGCACGCCTCGACCGCAGCGCCCGGGCGCTGCCCAGGCGCACCTCGCTGCTGCCGGCTCCCGCGGTCGCCCACGGGCACGCCCACGCCGGCGACTCCCACGCCGGGCACTCCCACGGGGGCGGGGGCGCCGCCCGCCCCGGGCGCGCCGACGGGACCGGCACCGGGGGAGGGGCGGCCTACGCCCTCTCCGTCCTCGGCGCGCGGCTGCTGCCCGGACCGGACGTCGTCGCCTCCGCCGTGGGGCTGGCCGAGGAGGTCGCCGACGCCGACCTCGTGCTCACCGGGGCGCCCGTCCTGGACGCCCGCGCGCTCGACTTCTCCGTCGTCGCGACCGTCGGGCGGACCGCGATGGAGCTCGGGCTGCCCGTCGTCGTCCTCGCCGAGGAGGTCCACACCTCCCGGCGGGAGGTTGCCCGGGCCGGTGTCAGCGGGACGTACGAGACCGGTCCGGCCGACCTCGACACGCTGGCGGAATGGGCCTTTCGTCTGGCTCGCACCTGGGCACGCGGAGCGTAGTGTTGACTGGGAACAACCGCGGATCCCTCGTGGTTGAACCAGTTGTACCTGACACCCACCTGCGGAGATCAAGCACATGAGCGAGACGGCCACCACGTCCACCGACGCCGCGACCCACGAGGTCGAACTCACGGACGTCGCAGCGCAGAAGGTCAAGACGCTCCTCGCCCAGGAGGGACGCGACGACCTGCGGCTGCGCATCGCCGTGCAGCCCGGCGGCTGCTCCGGCCTCATCTACCAGCTGTACTTCGACGAGCGGGTCCTCGACGGCGACGCCGTCCGCGACTTCGGTGGCGTCGAGGTCATCGTGGACAAGATGAGCGTCCCGTACCTGTCCGGCGCGACGATCGACTTCGCCGACACGATCGAGAAGCAGGGCTTCACGATCGACAACCCGAACGCCGTCGGCTCCTGCGCCTGCGGCGACTCCTTCCACTGACAGACCGCGCCGGTCCACCGGCGCCCGAGACGGCCCGACCGGGGTGTGCGCGCCACGCGCCCGGCGGGCCGTTTGGCGTCCAAGGGCGGCGTTCGCGGTAGGGTGGCGGTCGGGACGTTGGTCCTGTCTGAAATGCCCTAAAACGCGTCATGTCGGAAGGTTTTCACGTGCGATCACCGTCCACCGGTAACCGCTCGCCCCGCGGTTGGCGACTGGTAGCCCTGGGTCTTGTGGCGGCCCTCACCCTCGCTGGTTGTGCCGAGCTCGGAGCTCCGGAGAACGGGTTCCTCCCGTCCCGGCCCGGGCTGACCGACAAGACCGAGTCGATGATCAACCACTGGAACGGCGCGTGGGTGGCTGCCCTCGCCGTCGCCGTCCTCGTGTGGGGCCTGCTCATCTGGTGCGTCATCGCCTACCGGAAGCGCAAGAACGACAACGCGCTGCCCGTCCAGCTGCGGTACCACATCCCGCTCGAGCTCATGTACACCGTCGTGCCGATCCTCATGATCGGGGTGCTGTACTTCTACACGGTGCAGGTCACGGAGGACTTCACCGAGACCTCCGCCGAGCCGGACCTGCAGATCCAGGCCTACGGCAAGCAGTGGAGCTGGGACTTCAACTACCTCACCGACGGCGTGTACTACGAGGGCGGCCGCGTCCAGCTCACCGGTGAGGAGGGCGTGGAGGAGACCCTGCCGACGCTCTACCTGCCGGTCGGGGAGACCGTGGAGTTCATCGTCGACTCCCGGGACGTCATCCACTCCTTCTGGATCCCCGCCTTCCTCTTCAAGATCGACATGATCCCCGGGAACACGAACGTCTTCCAGGTGACGCCGCAGGAGATCGGCAGCTACCAGGGCAAGTGCGCCGAGCTGTGCGGTGAGTTCCACTCCGAGATGCTCTTCAACGTCGAGGTCGTCGACCGCGAGACCTACGACGCCGAGATGGACGCCCTGCGCGAGGCCGGCTTCGTCGGTGAGCGCGGCGCGGAGTACAACCGCGTGTACGACCAGCGCGGATACCTGCAGGACGGGACGGGAAACAACTGATGGCGACGACCACGAACGAGGCACAGCCGAAGCTCGTCCCCGGCCTGCGGCCCGACCGTCAGAGCCTGGGCCGCACGGTGGTCAGCTGGGTGACCTCCACCGACCACAAGGTCATCGGGTACCTCTACCTCATCACCGCCTTCGTCTTCTTCATCATCGGCGGTCTGCTCGCGCTGGCGATGCGACTGGAGCTCTTCGAGCCCGGCATGGCGCTGTTCCAGTCCAAGGAGCAGTACAACCAGTTCTTCACCATGCACGGCACGATCATGCTGTTCCTCTTCGCGACGCCGCTGTTCACCGGTTTCGGCAACGTGTTCGTGCCCCTGCAGATCGGTGCGCCGGACGTCGCCTTCCCGCGCCTGAACATGTTCAGCTACTGGCTGTTCACCTTCGGTGGGCTCATCGCCGTCGCCGGCTTCCTCACCCCGAAGGGTGCCGCGAGCTTCGGCTGGACCGCCTACACGCCGCTGTCGCTCGAGCCGTTCAGCCCGGGACTCGGTGGCGACCTGTGGGTCGTGGGCATCGCGCTCACCGGTTTCGGCACGATCTTCGGCGCGGTGAACTTCATCGCCACGATCATCACCATGCGCATGCCCGGCATGACGATGTTCCGGATGCCGGTGTTCACCTGGAACATCCTCATCACCTCGCTGCTCGTGCTCATGGCCTTCCCGGTGCTCGCCGCGGCCCTCTTCGGCCTGGCCTACGACCGGATCCTCGGCGGCCAGATCTTCAACCCGGAGAGCGGCGGCGCGCTGCTGTGGCAGCACCTGTTCTGGTTCTTCGGGCACCCCGAGGTCTACGTCATCGCGCTGCCGTTCTTCGGCATCGTCAGCGAGGTCCTGCCGGTCTTCTCCCGCAAGCCGCTCTTCGGCTACAAGGGCCTGGTCTTCGCGACCATCGCCATCGCCGCCCTGTCGATGACCGTGTGGGCCCACCACATGTACACGACCGGTGGCGTGGCGCTGAACTTCTTCGCCCTCATGACCATGCTCATCGCGGTGCCGACCGGCGTGAAGTTCTTCAACTGGATCGGCACGATGTGGCGCGGCAAGCTCACGTTCCAGACGCCGATGCTCTGGGCGATCGGCTTCATGGCGACGTTCCTCTTCGGTGGCGTCACCGGCGTCATCCTCGCCAGCCCGGCGCTGGACTTCCAGGTCCACGACTCCTACTTCGTCGTCGCGCACTTCCACTACACCGTCTTCGGGACCGTGGTGTTCGCGATGTTCGCCGGCTTCTACTTCTGGTGGCCCAAGATGACCGGCCGGATGCTCAACGAGCGTCTCGGCAAGGTCCACTTCTGGATGCTCTTCTTCGGGTTCCACGGCACGTTCCTCATCCAGCACTGGCTGGGCGCCCAGGGCATGCCGCGTCGCTACGCCGACTACATGGTCGAGGACGGCCTCACCACGATGAACCAGGTGTCGACCATCGGCGCCGTGCTGCTCACGCTGTCCACGCTGCCCTTCCTGTGGAACGTCTACGTGACCTCGCGCGGGCCGCGCACGGTCTTCGTCGACGACCCGTGGGGCTTCGGGAACTCCCTGGAGTGGGCGACGAGCTGCCCGCCCCCGCGGCACAACTTCACCTCCCTGCCCCGGATCCGGTCCGAGCGTCCCGCGTTCGACCTGCACCACCCGGAGGTCGCCGCGATGGACCAGGCCGCCGTTCCCGACCAGGGCATCCTCGAGCAGGTGCTGGGCGACGCCCAGCGCACCGGCGGCCCGGACCCGCAGGCAGCACAGTCCGAGCGCGCGGGGAGCACCACCGCCACGCTCGAGCGTGAGGACGACGACGAGAAGGGCAAGGCCTGATGGCACACGACGAGCACGACCGCGCGCCGGGGGAGCCCTCGGCCGCCGACCCCAAGCCGCTGACCGTCGAGAAGTGGACCTTCTCCGCCGGGATGATCTTCTTCCTCCCGATGGCGCTGATCTACGGGTTCTGGAGCGGCTGGGAGCCCGTCGGCACGGTCGCCCTGTTCCTCCTCGTGGGTCTGTACGGCCTCTCCGGCCTCTACCTGTTCCTCCTCGCCAGCCGGGTCGACCCGCGGCCGGAGGACGACCCGACCAGCGACGTCGCCGACCACGCCGGTGAGATGGGCGTCTTCTCCCCGCACTCGTGGTGGCCGCTCGTCCTCGGCTTCGCCGCGGCGGTGTGCTTCGCCAGCCTCGCGATCGGCTGGTGGCTGCTGTTCATCGGCGTCCTGATCGGCGCCGTCGGCCTCGTCGGACACACCTACGAGTTCTCCCGCGGCCAGCACGCCCACTGACGCAGCTCCTCCAGCACGACCCGGATCCCGTCCCCCGCACCCGCGGAGGGCGGGATCGGTCGTTCCACCCCCACCCGCCTCACTCACGCCGAGCGCCGGATCCCGCACATCTCTTCGTTGACGTGTGTGCTCATCAGCGTCCGTACGGCGACGTCTGCTGCTAATTTGTAGCGGTCCCCGACGGAAAGGCTGCACGACCGATGCGATGGAGACTCCCGGTGAGCGCCGCTGTGCTCGCCCTTGCGCTGGCCGGCTGCGGCGCGGACGACGTCCCCGAGGACGCTCCCGCGACGCAGCAGGCGACCCCGGAGGAGAAGACGACCGAGTCCGCGACGGAGACCCCCAAGCCGACGGACACCGCCGAGGAGGGGGCAGCGACGGACGAGGTCCTCGACGAGGTCACCTACACCCTGCCCGGTACCGAGGACGAGGTGACCGTCGGTGTCCTGCCCCTCGAGGTCGAGGGAGACGTCATGACCCTTCGCCTCGTCTTCACGCCGGACTTCGCCTCCGTCAGCGACGACGAACCCGTCAGTGTGTGGGACATGTACCCGGACAACCTCTACAAGTTCCGTCCGGTGCTCGTCGACCGGGAGAACCTCAAGGAGTACTCGCCGATCAGCGACACGGGGATCGACTGGACGGCGGACGCCGGCCAGCTCAGGGCCGTCAACGGTGAGTCCGTCGTGTGGTGGGGCGTGTACGCCGCCCCCGAGGACGACATCGACACCTTCGACCTACGGCTTCGCGACTCCCTGCCCGAGTACACGGGCATCCCGGTCCCGTGAGCGTCCCCAGCCACCGGGCCGGCCGCAGCGCCGCCTGCGCCTTCGCCGCCGTCGCCCTCGCGCTCACCGTCGCTGTCCCGGCGGCCGCCGTGGATGCCCCCGAGGACCTGCCGGCACCCACCCGGCAGCAGCTCGCGGCGTCGGTCCGGGTCTGGTCCGTGGAGGGCAGCGTGAGGACCCTGGAGGCCGTGGCGACGGAGGGCGACCAGACCACGATCTCGCTCGCCAGCGACATCCTCTTCGCCTCGCAGAGCTTCGAGCTGCCGCCCGCTGCCGCCCCGCGCATCGGCGAGCTCCTGGCCGACGTCCCCGAGGGCGCGGCCGTCCAGGTGCACGGGCACACCGACTCCCTCGTCGGCCCGATCCCCAACGACGAGCTCTCCCGCAACCGCGCCCAGGCGGTCGCGGACGTCATCGCCGCCGAGCGGCCCGATCTCGTCCTCGAGGTGGCGGGCTTCGCGGACACCGAGCCCGTCGAGCGGGAGAACCCGGACGACCCGGCCACGTACGCCGCCAACCGGCGCGTGGAGATCGTCTACAGCGGCTGATCCCTGCCCCGGTGCCGGCCCACCGGCACTGTGCCCCACGGCCCGCAGCCCGCAGCCGGTGTGTGCAGGATCCAGCACTCGGCGAGATGGGGTGCGGGCCCATGGCGGTGCGGTGGCCCAGGACGCACGGACGCGGGGGAGACCGCGTCGGGGAGGTACGACGAAGGGCCCGGCACCGTCGGTGCCGGGCCCTTCGTCGTACGTCTCAGACGGCGGGGACGATGAGACCCGAGGTCTGCGTGCGGGCGCGCTCGAGGCGAGCCGCGACGTCCTGCCAGTTGACGATGTTCCAGAACGCCTTGACGTAGTCCGCCTTGACGTTGAGGTAGTCGAGGTAGAAGGCGTGCTCCCACATGTCGAGCATGAGCACGGGGGTCAGACCGAGCGGCACGTTGCCCTGCTGGTCGAACAGCTGGAAGATCGAGAGCTTCTGGCCGATGCTGTCCCACGCGAGGACGGACCAGCCGGAGCCCTGGATGCTCGTGGCGTTGGCGGCGAACTGCGCCTTGAAGCCCTCGAAGGAGCCGAGCTGGTCCTTGATGGCCTCGGCGAGCTCACCCTCGGGCTCACCGCCGCCCTCCGGGGAGAGGTTGTTCCAGAAGACGGTGTGGTTGACGTGGCCGCCGAGGTTGAACGCGAGGTTCTTCTCGTAGAGGTTGATCGCGGCGTTGTCCCCGGACTCGCGGGCCTCGGCGAGCTTGTCCAGCGCGGTGTTCGCACCGTCGACGTACGTCTTGTGGTGACGGTCGTGGTGCAGCTCCATGATCTTGCCGCTGATGTGCGGCTCGAGGGCGCTGTAGTCGTACGGGAGATCCGGCAGGGTGTACACGGGCATAGATCCTCCTCATCTGGTCCCGGTGCGGGATGCACCGGGTCGACACACGACATGTGCCCGGCGCGGGCGCCGGGCACATGTCGAGCTCATATCAGTCCAACCTACGACGACGCCGGGGTGTTCCGCTCGTCACGGCCGCTCGTGATCGCAGCGGGCTCGTCCTGCTCCGGACGGTCGAACGCCGCGCGCAGACCGCCGTCCTCCTCGATCGCCGTCTCCTCGCCGTCGTGACCGCCGTGGGCGGCCATCTCCTCGGCGAGCTCGACCGGGGTGACCGGCTCGATGCGGTCCTCGTAGAAGAAGCGGGACAGGCGCTGACGCTGCTTGTCCTTCTCGTACCCGGGGCGGCGGACACCGTTCTCGTCCTCCGCCGGGTCGATCTCGACCATGCGGTCCGCGTCGTAGGAGACGAGCACCCAGCGCTCGTCGTCGTCCAGCGGCTGGTGCACCTCGAGGTACTGACCCGAGGGCATCCGCACGATGCGGCCGGTCTCGTGGCCGTGCAGCGCGAGCTCGCGGTCACGGCGCTGCAGCGACAGGCAGATCCGCTTGGTGATCCAGAACGCGAACACCGGGGCGACGAAGAACATGATCCGCAGGAACCACGTGATCCCGTTGAGCGACAGCTCGAAGTGCGTGGCGAGGATGTCGTTCGCGCCGGCGACGTTGAGCACCATGAAGGCGGTGATGACGGCGACGCCGGTGGCGGTCCGGACCGGGGCGTTGCGGGGACGGTCCAGGACGTGGTGCTCGCCGCGGTCCTTGGTCACGGCCGCCTCGACGAAGGGCCAGACGGCGAGGAGCGTGAAGAGGACGCCGGGGATGACCACACCGGGGATGAGGATGTTCAGCGACAGCGTGTAGCCGCCGATGACGAACTCCGGCCATCCCGGCATGAGCCGCAGGCCACCCTCGAGGAAGAGCATGTACCAGTCGGGCTGGGCACCGGCACCCACCGGGCTCGGGTCGTACGGGCCGTGGATCCACACCGGGTTGATCGACACGAGGGCGCCGAGCAGGGCGATGAAGCCGAAGACGACGAAGAAGAACCCGCCGGCCTTGGCGGCGTAGACCGGGAGAACCGGGTAGCCGACGACGTTCTTCTCGGTGCGGCCCGGTCCGGGGTACTGGGTGTGCTTGTGGACCACCACGAGGACGAGGTGGATCGTCACCAGGGCGACGATGAGCGCCGGCACGAGCAGGATGTGCACAGTGAAGAGCCGCGGGATGATGTCGACGCCCGGGAACTCCCCGCCGAAGAGGGCGAGGGAGACGTAGGAGCCGATGATCGGGATCGAGCGGGCGACGCCGTCGGCGATGCGCAGTCCGTTGCCGGACAGGACGTCGTCGGGCAGGGAGTAGCCGGAGAAGCCGGCGAGCAGCGCGAGGATGAGCAGCGTGAAGCCGATGACCCAGTTGAGCTCGCGAGGCTTGCGGAAGGCGCCGGTGAAGAAGACGCGGAGCATGTGCGCCACGATCGCCGCGACGAACAGCAGTGCGGCCCAGTGGTGGATCTGGCGCATGAGGAGGCCGCCGCGGACCTCGAAGGACAGGCGCAGCGTCGAGGCGAACGCCTCGGACATGCCCACGCCCTGCATGGTGACGGGCAGCTGGTCCTCGGGGTAGGTGACGTGCCCCATGCTCGGCACGAAGTACATCGTGAGGAAGAACCCGCTGAGGACGAGCACGATGAAGCTGTAGAGCGCGATCTCCCCGAGCATGAAGCTCCAGTGGTCCGGGAAGACCTTGCGGGCGAACTCACGCACCACCTTGCCGACGCCGGTGCGGCGGTCGAGGTAGTCGGCGACCGGGGCCGCCTTGTTCAGTGCCTTGCGGGTGTCGGAATGCGTCGGCGTCGCGGTGCTCATCGGTCACGCTCCCAGAAGCTCGGGCCCACCGGTTCGTGGAAGTCGGAGCGGGCGACGAGGTAGCCATCGGTGTCGACGGTGATCGGCAGCTGCGGCAGAGCGCGCTTGGCCGGACCGAAGACGACCTTCGCCTCGTCGGCGAGGTCGAACGTCGACTGGTGGCAGGGGCACAGCAGGTGGTGCGTCTGCTGCTCGTAGAGCGCGACCGGGCACCCGACGTGGGTGCAGACCTTGGAGTACGCGACGATCCCGTCGTAGCTCCAGTCACGCCGCTCGGGGGAGACGGCGAGCTCGTTGGGGTCGATGCGCGTCATGAAGACGACGGCCTTGGCCTTCTCCTCGAGGTAGTGCTCCTCGTCGGGCAGGCCGTGGGGGATGACCGCGAAGGCGGAGCCGATCGTCACGTCGGCAGCCCGGATGGGGCGGTCGTCGGGGTCGGTGGCCAGGCGGCGACCGACGGAGCCGTCGGGCAGGAGCCCGCCGGTGCCCTCGGGCACGTCGCCCCAGGCGGTGTGCCGGAAGCGGTTGACGTCCCAGGTGTTCGACAGGCCGCCGACGAGCGGCACGACGAAGGGCAGCGGAGCGAGAGCGGCGGCACCGACGAGGGCGCCCTTGAGCACCGGACGGCGCCCGATGCGGGACTCCTCGATGCCGGTGGCGATCTGCTCGACGGCCTCCTCGCGGACCTCGGGGGAGGACGGGATGGGCTTGCGCTTCTCGACGCGCTCGGTGTTGTCCATGAGGGCCTTGGCCCAGTGCGCTGCGGCGATACCGATGCCGAGCATCCCCAGGCCCAGGCCCAGGCCGATCACCAGCGTCGAGAGGCGCACGTCCATGAGGGTCGTGCCGACGGGGATCGCGAAGTAGCCGACGACGCCCACGACGGACGCGAGGATCGAGACGAGGAGGATGGCGACGACCTGGCGCTCGACGCGCTTGGCGTTCTTCTCACTGCGGTCGGCGAGCCGGATCTGGTGCGGCTCGAGGCCGGGGTCCTGGAACTGCTCGGGCACGTCGGACGCGTGTGCGCCGCCAGTGGTCAGCTCCCCCGGGGGACGGTTCGTGCTCACGAGGACCTTGCTCCAATCCAGACGGCGAGACCGATGAGGCCGCCGATTCCGACGATCCACACCCAGAAGCCCTCGGAGACGGGGCCGAGGTTGCCCAGGCTGATGCCGCCCGGGTCGACCTCACGCTGCTCCATCACGTAGGCGATGACGTCACGCGCGCCCTGGTCGGTGATGGCCGCCTCGTTGAAGACCGGCATCGACTGCGGGCCCGTGCGCAGGGCCTCCCAGATCTGGGTGGGGGTGGCCTCGTCGAGGGGCGGGGCCACCTTGCCCTCGGTCAGCGCGCCGCCGGCGCCGACGGCGTTGTGGCACATCGAGCAGTTGGCACGGAAGAGCTCCATGCCGGAGGCGGCGTTGCCCTCCTCGGGGTTCACCTGCTGCGCGGAGGGGATGGCCGGACCGGGGCCGAGGGCGGCGACGTACGCGGCGAGCGCGTAGGTCTGCTCCTCGTCCATCATCGGGTCCTTGCGCTCCGCCTGCGGGGAGTTGTTCGCCATGGGCATGCGCCCCGTCGAGACCTGGAAGTGGACCGAGGCGGCGCCCACGCCGACCAGCGACGGCGCGAGGTCGGTCCCCTGGGCGTTGAGTCCGTGGCAGGTCGAGCAGTTCGACCGGAACAGCGCCTCGCCCTCCTCGATCTCCTCCTGGCTGGCCGTCTGCGCTGTGGCCGGCTCGGAGGTGACGGCTGAGTACGCCACCCCCGTCAGGATCAGGGCCAGGAGCAGGAGGATGACCGGCGCGAGCCGGTGCCTCCTGCTGGCGGCGAGTGCCTTCACGGTGTTGTGTCCTTGTCTGACTTCGTGGATGGACGGGGCAGGATCGCGCACGACCTCAGTTGAAGAGCTCGAGGAAGTAGATGATGAAGAACATCGCGACCCAGACGACGTCGACGAAGTGCCAGTAGTACGACACGACGACGGCGCCGGTGGCCTCGAGGTGGCCGAAGCGGTTGGCGGCGAAGGACCGCCCGAGGATGAGGAGGAAGGCGACGAGGCCGCCGATCACGTGCAGGGCGTGGAAGCCGGTCATGATGTAGAAGACCGAGCCGTACGGGCTGGAGGACACGGTGAGGCCGTGGGAGACGAGCTCGGCGTACTCGAACATCTGGCCGGCGACGAAGAAGGCGCCCATGATGAAGGTGAGGATGAACCACTCCTCCATGCCCCACTTGCGCACGTCGAGCAGGGAGCCGGTGCGGCGCGGCTGGAAGCGCTCGGCGGCGAAGACACCCATCTGCGCCGTCACGGAGCTCGCGACGAGGACCGCGGTGATCGTCAGCGCCCACGGGATGTTCAGCAGGACGTAGTTCTCCTGCCAGATGTCCCCAGACACCGACCGGTGCGTGAAGTACATGGCGAAGAGCCCGGCGAAGAACATGAGCTCGCTGGACAGCCAGACGATGGTCCCGACCGACACGGCGTTGGGTCGGTTGACGTTCACGTGGGGGGCGCTCGGAGCAGCCGTAGTAGACGACACAGTCGCCATTATGGCCTGAAACTGGGGACGTTTGACCATTCCGCCACGCTGCGGTTCGCCTCGTCGCCCACCATGAGGCTAGGTCTTCCGCGGCATGCCGCGCCTGAGCCTTTGGTCCCAGGTCCCGCGGGTAGCGACACGCCGGGAACGGGTGTGTCCTATTCGTCCTGATCCTCCCTGGCGCCCCGCCCGGTGGGGCTGTCCGCGTCCGGCGTCCCGCGCGACTACGATGCGGGGAGGCCACCGTGTCCGTCGGTGTGCCCGAAACGATCTTGGAGGACCGACGATGACGCCCGCGCAGCCCGACGCAGCCGCGACCACCGCCACCGACGTCGTGGACGTGCTGCTCTACAGCGACGACGTCACCACGCGTGAGCAGGTGCGCCGGGCCGTCGGGCGCCGGGCGGCGGCGGACCTGCCGCTCATCCGCTGGACCGAGGTGGCCACGCACGAGGCCGCCGTCGCCCAGGCGATGGACGGGGGCTTCGCGCTCCTCGTGCTCGACGGCGAGGCGGCCAAGGCCGGCGGCGTCGCCGTGAGCCGCCAGCTGAAGAACGAGATGTACGAGTGCCCGCCGGTCCTCGTGCTCACCGCGCGCCCGCAGGACGCGTGGCTCGCCACCTGGGCGCAGGCGGACGCCGTCGTCCAGGCGCCCATCGACCCGTTCAAGATCCAGGAGGCTGTCGCCGGGCTGCTGCGCGCTGGCGGCCGGCGGTGACGCCCGAGGGCGGCGAGCCGGCCGGCCTCACCTGGGCCGACCTCATCACCTCCCTCGTCGGGGGCGAGCACCTCACCGCGGAGCAGACCGGCTGGGCGATGGACCAGGTGATGTCCGGGCTCGCCAGCCCGGTCCAGCTCGCCGGGTTCCTCGTGGCGCTGCGCGCGAAGGGGGAGACGGTCGCCGAGCTCACCGGCCTCGCCGACGTCATGCTCGCCCACTCGGTCCCGGTCGACCTGCCCGACGACGTCGTCGACATCGTCGGCACCGGCGGTGACCGCGCCCGCACGGTGAACATCTCGACGATGTCGTCCCTCGTCGTCGCCGGCACCGGGGTGCCCGTGGTCAAGCACGGGAACCGCGCGTCGAGCTCGGCGAGCGGCTCGGCCGACGTCCTCGAGCAGCTCGGGGTGCGCCTGGACATGACCGTGCCCCAGGTGGAGGCGACGTTCCGTGAGGTGGGCATCACCTTCTGCTTCGCCACCGCCTTCCACCCCTCGATGCGCCACGCCGCGATCGCGCGCCGGGAGCTCGCGGTGAGCACGGCCTTCAACGTCCTCGGGCCGCTGACCAACCCCGCGCGGCCACGGGCGGCCGCGATCGGGGTGGCCGACCGGCGCATCGCCCCGCTCGTCGCGGGCGTGCTCGCCGGCCGCGGGGTGCGGGCGCTCGTGTTCCGCGGCGAGGACGGTCTCGACGAGCTGACGACGACGGCGCCCAGCCGGATCTGGGAGGTCGCCGACGGCGAGGTCACCGAGCACCTCCTCGACACCCGCGAGGTCTTCGGGCTGGCGCCCGCGACCATCGAGGACCTGCGCGGCGCGGACGCCACCTTCAACGCCGGCGTCGCGCGCGACCTGCTCGACGGCGCGACCGGCCCCGTGCGTGACGCCGTCGTGCTCAACTCGGCGGCGGCGCTGGTCGCCTACGGCACCCTGCCGGGCACCGGCCCGGAGTCCGGCGACCTGGTCGACCGGCTGCGCGCCGGCATGGTCCTCGCGGAGGCGGCGATCGACGACGGCCGCGCCCGCGCCGCCCTCGACCGGTGGGTGGCGGCCGGCGCTCGGCGCTGAGCAGACCACCACGCCATGATTGAGCCGGCGGGACCCCGCCGGCACAGCGACGAAGGAGACCCCGATGCTCACCGCCATCGTCCTCATCGACACCGACGCGGACCGCGTTCCCGAGGTCGCCCAGGAGGTGGCCGAGCTCGACGGGATCAGTGAGGTCTACTCGGTGACCGGCGACGTCGACCTCATCGCGATCGCCCGGGTGGCGCGCCACGAGGACCTCGCCGACGTCGTCGCCGACCAGGTGGGCAAGGTGCGCGGCGTCAACAACACCCGGACCTACATCGCCTTCCAGTCCTACTCCCGCCACGACCTGGAAGCCGCCTTCTCCATCGGCCTCGGCGACTGACCCACGGCCCCACCCACCCCCCCCTCGCGACAGCCGACTTCTGCGCGAGAGCGGAGTTCCGCGCGAGAGCCGACTTCTGCACGAGAGCGGAGTTCCGCGCGAGAGCCGACTTCTGCACGAGAGCGGAGTTCCGCGCGAGAGCCGACTTGTTCGCGACAGCCGACTTCTGCACGAGCGGACTTCTGCGCGCGACCCGAGCGGTCGCGTGGGCGCCGCCAGGCGGAGCAGCGCTCGGCGTGAGTCCTCACGCGGCGGGCCGGCCCTCGGTCCCCGCCGGTACGCCGTGACCTCGTCGGGTCAGGACGTCGGCGGGACCGGGTACTTCGCCGCGCCGTCGACGGGGTAGGCGAGCGGCTCGGCGGACTCGGCGAGCCGCACGAGACGCGTGTCCGGGTGGTCGATCCAGTCGGCGACGAGCTCGGTCTCCTCCGAGCTCGCGGCCCCCATCGCGGACGTGGGCGGGGGGACGTCCTCACCCGTGGCGACGAGCGCCTCGATGGCCGGCATGGGGTTGACCCCGCGGGGCACGGTCGAGGTTCCCGCGAGGCGTCCGTACCGGACGAGGACGATCTCCCACCCGCCGCTCGGTGCGCGCCGGGCTGCGACGAGCTCGGGGCAGCGCCACAGCGGGCGCAGCCGCTGGGCACGCCGGGCGGCTACGAGGAACGCCCGCAGCCGGTCGCGCTCGGCGGCGGCCTCCTCGTAGCGCTGCTGGGCGGCGAGGTTACCGATGCGCGAGCGCAGTGCCGTGACGACCGGCCCGGCGGCGGTGGTGAGCCCGCTGCGCACGTCGCCGACGATCCCGGCGTACGCCTCGACGCTCTGCCCGCCGGTGCACGGCGCGCCGCAGCGCCCCATCTCGGCGAGGGCGCAGGCGCGCGCGTCCACCCGGGCGAGGGCGGGGAGCCGTTGGGTGCACCGCCGCAGCGCGAAGGCCTCCTGCAGCGCCTCGAGGGCGGACTGCGCGGCGGCGCGCGAGTGGAACGGGCCCAGGGCGTCGCTGGTGCCCGCCGGCACCGAGCGGACGATGGACAGCCGGGGGAAGGGCTCGTCGGTGAGCCGGATCCAGGGGCGTCGGTCCGGGCGACGCGACCGGCGGTTGTACGGGGGGTCGAGCTCGGCGATGAGACGGAGCTCGCGCACGGAGGCCTCGAGGTCGGTGGCGCACGGGATCGTGCGCACCTCCTGGGTGAGGTCGAGCATCTCCCCGATGCGCTTGCGCTTCTCCGCAGCCGTGAAGTACGACCGCACCCGGCGGCGCAGGTTGACCGCCTTGCCGACGTACAGCACCTCCTTGCCCGGGCCGATGAACTGGTAGACGCCGGGGCTGCTGGGAAGGCCGTCGGCGAGCGTGGACTTGCGCCGCCGCCGGTGGGGGACGGGGTCCGCGATGGTCGCGAGGTCCTCGAGGTGGGTGGCGCCGAGCGGCGCGAGGCGCCCGAGCAGGCCGTGGAGGACGTCGACGGTGGCGCGCGCGTCGTGGAGCGCGCGGTGGTCGGGGCTGGTGGTCGCTCCGAAGAGCGCGGCGAGGGTGCCGAGCTTGTGGTTGGGTGCCTCGTCCTTCGTGACGACGGTCCGGGCGAGGGCGACCGTGTCGACGATCGTGGGGGAGGGCCAGGTGAGGTCGAGCCGGTTCGCCGCCGCCCGCAGGAACCCGACGTCGAACCGTGCGTTGTGGGCGACGAGCACGGTCGTGGGACCGAAGCCGGCGAACTCGAGGAACGAGGGCAGGACCTCCCCGATGCGCGGGGCGCCGACGAGCATCGCGTCGGTGATGCCGGTGAGCACGGTGATCATCGGGGGGACGGGGGACCCTGGGTCGACGAGGGTCTGGAACTCCCCGAGCACCTCGCCCCCGCGCACCTTGACCGCGCCGACCTCGGTGATCTCGCACTGGGTGGGCGACCCGCCCGTGGTCTCGAGGTCGACGACGACGAAGGTCACCTCGGACAGCGGGAGGCCGAGCTCGTCGAAGCCGATCTGGAGCGGCGCGCCGGTTCCCGCGCGGGCGGGTCCGTCGAGCTCGAGGCGGCCGCCGGGGGCGGGAGCGAGGAGGTTCGCGGTCACGACGACGACGCTACGTCGGGCCACCGACATCGCTCCGGCGACGCACCGCCCGGCCGGCGATGTCGGTGGTCGGTCCTACCGTCTGGCCATGATCATCGACTGTGGCACCTGCACGATGAGGAACATCGCCTGCGACGACTGCGTGGTCTCCTTCCTCACCGACCCGGCCCGCGGGCCCCTCCCGGCCCCGCGACACATCGGGGAGGAGGAACGCACCGCCCTCGCCGTCCTGGCCGACGGCGGCCTCGTGCCGCCGCTGCGCCTACGCCGGACCGGCGTCCACGTCCCGAGCAGCCCGCGCCGGTCCGGCGTCCACGTCCCGAGCGGCGGCTAGGAGGCCGGCGTCTTCGCGGGAGCGGACTGCGCGTAGATCTCGTCGATGAGGTCGGCGTAGTCGTTCATGACCGCGTTGCGGCGGACCTTCATCGACGGGGTGAGGTAGCCGTTCTCGATCGTGAAGTCCTGGTCGAGGACGACGAACTTGCGGATGGACTCGGCGCGGGAGACCTTCTTGTTCGTCCGGTCGATCGCCATCTGGATGTGCTCGAGGACCATCGGGTCCTCCTTGGCCTCTGCCACCGTCATCGGCTCGCGGCCGTGTGTCTGCAGCCAGCTCGGCAGCATCTCGACGTCGAGGGTGACGAGCATGCTGACGAAGTGGCGACGGTCCCCGATGGCGAGGCACTGGGAGATGAGCGGGTGCGCTCGGGTGGGGTCCTCGAGCTGGCTCGGCGCGACGTTCTTGCCGGCCGCCGTCACGATGATCTCCTTCTTGCGCCCGGTGATCGTGAGGTAGCCGTCCTCGTCGAGGCTGCCGACGTCGCCGGTGTGGAACCAGCCGTCGGTGAAGGCCTCGGCCGTCGCCTCGGGGTTGTTGTGGTAGCCGCGGAAGACGGGGATGCCCTTGGCGAGGATCTCGCCGTCCTCGGCGATCTTGATCGCGGTGCCCGGCAGCGGCGGGCCGACCGTCCCGATCTTCACCTTCGCGGGACGGTTGACGGCCACCGGGGCGGTCGTCTCGGTGAGGCCGTAGCCCTCGAGGACGACGAGGCCGAGACCGCGGTAGAAGTGCCCGAGCCGCTCACCGAGCGGCGCGCCGCCGGAGATCGCGTAGACGACCCGCCCGCCCATGACGGCGCGGATCTTCTTGAGCACGAGCGCGTCGGCGATCTTGTGCAGCGCCTTGAGCCGCAGGCCCGGGCCGCCCGGCTCGTCCAGCGCGCGGGAGTAGGCGATGTTCACCTTCGTCGCCCAGTGGAAGATCTTCACCTTGCCGCCGGCCGCGGCCTTCTGCTCCGCGGAGTTGTAGACCTTCTCGAACACGCGCGGCACCGAGAGGATGAACGTCGGGGTGAAGGTCCCCATGTCGGCGACGAGGTCCTTGGTGTCCGGCGTGTGGCCGAGGGTGACGCCGCCGGCGATGACGAGCACCTCGACGAAGCGCGCGAAGACGTGCGCGAGCGGCATGAACAGCAGGGTCCGCGCGTCGGGGTAGCTGAGGACCTCGCTGAGGTCCTCGATGGCGTTGCTGCACAGCTCGACGAAGTTCCCGTGGGTGAGCTCGGCGCCCTTGGGCCGCCCGGTCGTGCCCGAGGTGTAGATGAGGGTCGCGGTGTCCTCGAGGCCGACGGCGGCGTGGCGGGCGGCGAGGTCGGCGTCACTGACGCCGCGGCCGCGCTCCACCATCGCCTCGAGTGCGCCCTCCTCGATCGTCCACACGTCGCCCAGCTTCGGCAGGCCGCCGTTCTCCGCGCGGGCCTCGGCGACGATCGCGGCGTGCGCGGGCGTCTCGACGAAGGCGGCGACACAGCCGGAGTCCCCGAGGATCCAGGCGCTCTGGTCGGCGGAGGAGGTCTCGTACACGGGCACCGGAACCGCGCCGGCGTGCCAGATCGCGAAGTCGAGGATCGTCCACTCGAAGCGCGTGCGCGACATGATCGCGACACGGTCACCCTGTTCCACGCCCGCAGCCATGAGGCCCTTGGCGACGCTCTCGACGAGCGCGAGCACCTGGGTCGTGGTGTAGGGGCGCCAGGAGCCGTGCTCCTGCTTCTCGATCAGCACCTTGGACGGGGAGGACGTCACCTGGGCGATGAGGAGGTCGGAGATGCTCGTCGAAGGGGCGGAGGTCACGGCTAGGGGGACATGGAACTCGTCCATACTGACTCCAGTGGCAGCGGTCGGAGGGATGACTACCGGCCACACGATATGGCAGATTCGCACGGTTCGGAGTTCCTCCACACGGGGAGTCGTGCTCCGGGCCCGACCACGTAGGGGATGGATCGATGACCACGATCGGGATCGACATCGGCGGGACGAAGATCGCCGCGGGTGTCGTCGACGAGCACGGGCAGGTGCTCCAGAAGACGCGCAGGGCGACCGACGCCCTGGACCCTGAGGCGATCGAGAGCGCCGTCATCGCCGCGGTGGCCGAGCTGCGGGTGGACCACGACGTCACGGGCGTGGGCGTGGCGGCCGCCGGCTTCGTCAGCCCCAACCGCGACGGGATGGTCTTCGCGCCGAACATCGCGTGGCGTGACTACCCGCTGCGTGAGCGCCTAGCCCGGGGGATCGACGTCCCGATCGTCATCGAGAACGACGCCAACGCCGCCGGCTGGGCCGAGTTCCGCTTCGGCGCGGGCCGCTCGGCACGCTCCATGGTCATGCTCACCCTGGGAACCGGTCTGGGCGGGGCGATCATCATGGACAACCAGCTCGTGCGCGGGGCGTACGGCGCCGCGGCCGAGCTCGGCCACATGCGCGTCGTGCCGCACGGCCACTACTGCGGCTGCGGCCACGAGGGCTGCTGGGAGATGTACGCCTCCGGACGGGCGCTCACCCGCGCGGCCCGGATGGCGCTGGTCACCGACGAGGACCGCGCCGGGCGGCTGCGCGAGCTCGCCGCCGCGGACGGGACCCGCGTCAAGGGTCAGCACGTCACGCAGGCGGCGGCGGAGGGTGACCCGCTCTCGCGCGAGCTCGTCACCCAGCTCGGCCACTGGGTCGGTGCCGGCGCCGCGAACCTCGCGGCCGTCCTCGACCCCGAGCTCTTCGTCATCGGTGGGGGCGTCGCCGACACCGGCGACCTCGTCCTCGAGGCCGCCCGGGCCGCCTTCCGCGCCGAGCTGTCGGCGCGCGGCTACCGCCCCGAGGCGACGATCCTCCTCGCCGAGATGGGCGGCGATGCCGGCATCGTCGGCGCCGCGGACCTCGTCCGGTACTGACGCCCTCGCGGGCCGGGCGCCGACGTGCGCCCGGTCCGCGCCGGACGCCTCAGCCGTGCCCGCGAGACGGAGCGGTTCGGCTCAGACGACCGCGCCGTCGTCGTAGTCGTCGGCGTCCCGACGCGCGGGCATCCGCCACAGGAGCAGGCCGATGCCGGTCGCGAGCGCGCCCACGGCCACCAGCCAGACCATCCCCGGGGCGCCGCGCCAGGCGAGCACGCACACGACCATGAGCGCGAGCCCGCCGAGGAGGGCGACCCACCCGACGACGACGACCGGCTCGGCCCGGGAGAACGGGTCCGGGTCGGGCTGGACGAAACCGTCGACGACGTCACGCTCCGGGTCGTCGTCCTCCGTCTCGGGCTCCGGGCTGTAGTCACGCGGCCCCACGACGGGAGGTGCCGCCCGGGGAGCGGCCTCCGGCGCCGGTTCGGGGTCGTCCTCGGCAGGGGGCAGACGCAGCTCCCCGAGCCGCGAGGTGAGCTCGGCCCACCGTGCCTCGAAGTCGTCGGGAACGTCGCCTCCGGGCTCCCGGGTAGGACCAGCCATGAGGAGCACTCTAGAGTGCAAAGGAGCGCACGGCCGTCCCGATGCCGGCGCGAGAAGGAAAGGGGACCTCGTGTTCTACGGCCTCGTGAAGGCGACGCTCGGCACCACGCTGCGGGTCTTCTACCAGCCGTGGATCAGAGGCGCCGAGCACGTGCCCGACCATGGCGCCGCGATCCTCGCGAGCAATCACCTCGCCGTCATCGACTCCTTCTTCCTGCCGCTCATGCTGCGCAGGTCGGTCGTCTTCCTCGGCAAGCAGGACTACTTCACCGGCAGCGGCGTCAAGGGCAAGCTCGTCGCCGGGTTCATGCGCGGGGTCGGCACCATCCCGGTGGACCGCAGCGGCGGCAAGGCGAGCGAGGCGGCGCTCAACACCGGCCTGCGCAGGCTGCAGGACGGGGAGCTGTTCGGCATCTACCCCGAGGGCACCCGCAGCCCCGACGGGCGGCTCTACCGGGGCAAGACCGGTGTGGCACGTCTCGCACTGCAGTCCGGGGCGCCGGTGATCCCGGTGGCGATGATCGGCACGAACATCGCCCAGCCCATCGGCACCCGCATCCCGCGACTGCGCCCGATCGGCGTCGTCATCGGTGAGCCGCTCGACTTCAGCCGCTACGCAGGGCTCGAGGACGACCGGTTCGTCCTGCGCTCGGTGACCGACGAGATCATGTACGAGATCATGCGGCTCTCCGGCCAGGAGTACGTCGACCAGTACGCGGCGACGGTCAAGGCCAAGGCCAAGGCTGCGGCCGGGCGGCCGAGCGGCGGCCCGGCGGCACCGGGCGGGCGGCGGGTCCCCGCGACCGGGGTCCCCGAGCCCACCGAGCAGGAGCTCGTGCACGGCAAGGAGCTGCTCGAGGCCGCGGCGCAGGAGGCGGACGAGGGCGAGGACCACGGCCCCACCGGCGACCAGCCGCCGTCGTCCGCCGGGTAGACGGTCCGCCGGGTAGACGGTCCCGGCCGCCTCGCCCCCACGCAACTACACTGGACGGAGCGCGCGAGCACCCGCTCGCCGGCCGCCCGAGCGGCCGCCCTCGACCCGAAAGGTTCCGCGATGTCCGTTCGCCGTGTCGCCCTGCTCACCGCGGGAGGCTTCGCCCCCTGCCTGTCCTCCGCCGTCGGAGGCCTGATCGAGCGCTACACCGAGGTGGCGCCGGACGTGGAGATCATCGCCTACGAGTACGGCTACCACGGCCTGCTCACCGGCACGAAGATCGTCATCGACGAGGAGGCGCGCGCCCACGCGCACGTCCTGCACAAGTTCGGTGGCAGCCCCATCGGCAACAGCCGCGTCAAGCTCACCAACGTGAAGAACCTCGTCGACCGCGGGCTCGTCAAGGAGGGTGACGACCCGCTCAAGGTCGCCGCCGAGCAGCTGCGCGCCGACGGCGTCGACGTCCTGCACACCATCGGTGGCGACGACACCAACACCACCGCCGCGGACCTCGCCGCCTACCTCGAGGACAACGGCTACCACATGGCGGTGGTCGGCCTGCCGAAGACGATCGACAACGACATCATCCCGATCCGCCAGTCCCTCGGCGCCTACACCGCCGCCGAGCAGGCCAGCCGCTTCGCGCAGAACATCATCGGCGAGCACCGCTCCAACCCGCGCATGCTCATCGTCCACGAGGTCATGGGCCGCCACTGCGGCTGGCTCACCGCCGCCGCGGCGCGTGAGTACCACCAGTGGGTCGCCGAGCAGCCCGAGTGGAACCCGACCGCCGGCCTGGTCAAGGAGCGGTGGGACGTCCACGCCGTCTTCGTGCCCGAGATGAAGCTCGACCTCGAGGGTGAGGCCGCCCGCCTGCGCGGCGTCATGGACGAGCTCGGCAACGTCAACATCTTCCTGTCCGAGGGTGCGGGCGTGCCCGAGATCGTCGCCGAGCTCGAGGCGAAGGGCGAGGAGGTCCAGCGCGACCCGTTCGGCCACGTCAAGCTCGACACCATCAACCCCGGCCAGTGGTTCGCCAAGCAGTTCGCCGAGCTCATCGGCGCAGAGAAGGTCATGGTCCAGAAGTCCGGCTACTTCTCCCGCTCGGCCCCGGCCAACGAGCGCGACCTCGAGCTCATCCGCACGATGGTGCACAAGGCCGTCGACAGCGCCCTCGCGGACGTCTCCGGCGTCATCGGCCACGACGAGGAGAACGACGACGAGCTGACGACGATCCCGTTCCCGCGGATCGCCGGCGGCAAGGCGTTCGACATCACCCAGCCGTGGTTCACCGAGCTCATGGGCAGCATCGGGCAGTCGGTCGAGGCCGCTCCCGCCGCCGAGCACTGAGCAGCTCGACCCCGGCTGTCCACGCCGCCGGTCCCACCGTTCCCACGGTGCGGACCGGCGGCGTTCCACTTTCCGGACCTCACGTATCCTTGCCCGCGTGACTATCGAGGCTGATCCCGCGGTCCTTCGTGGGTTGGACAACTGGCGCGACCTTCCGGCTTCCCAGCAGCCGGAGTGGCGCAGCGCCGAGGAGCTGCGCGCGGTCACCGAGGAGCTGGCGACCTATCCGCCGCTCGTCTTCGCCGGCGAGGCGGACAAGCTCCGCGAGGAGCTGGCCAAGGCCTCGCGCGGTGAGGCGTTCCTCCTCCAGGGTGGCGACTGCGCCGAGACCTTCGCGGAGTCGACGGCGGACAACATCCGCAACAAGATCCGCACCATCCTGCAGATGGCGGTCGTCCTCACCTACGGCGCCAGCCTCCCGATCATCAAGATGGGCCGCATGGCCGGGCAGTACGCCAAGCCGCGCAGCAACACGATGGAGGAGCGCGACGGCGTCGAGCTGCCCGCCTACCGGGGCGACGCCGTCAACGGCCACGCCTTCACGCCGGAGTCGCGGGTGCCCGACCCCAACCGGCTGCTCAGCTCCTACCACCGCTCGGCGACGACGCTCAACCTCATCCGGGCGTTCACCTGGGGTGGCTTCGCCGACCTGCGCCGCGTCCACGAGTGGAACCGCGGCTTCACCTCCAACCCGGCCTACAAGCGCTACGAGGCGCTGGCCGCCGAGATCGACCGGGCGGTGCGCTTCATGGCGGCTGCCGGCGCCGACTTCGACGCGCTGAAGACCGTCGACTTCTACTCCAGCCACGAGGCGCTGCTGCTCGACTACGAGCGGGCGATGACGCGCATCGACTCGCGCACCGGCCTGCCGTACAACACCTCGGCGCACTTCCTGTGGATCGGGGAGCGCACGCGCGAGATCGACGGCGCGCACGTGGACCTCCTCTCCCGGGTGCGCAACCCGATCGGCGTCAAGCTCGGCCCGACGACGACGCCGGAGACCGCCCTCGCGCTGCAGGAGCGGCTCAACCCCGACGGCGAGCCCGGCCGGCTCACGTTCATCACCCGCATGGGCGCCGGTCGCATCCGCGAGGTGCTGCCTGACCTGCTGTCCGCCGTCGCCCGCGAGGGCAGCCCGGTGACGTGGGTGTGCGACCCGATGCACGGCAACACCTTCGCCTCGCCGAGCGGGTACAAGACCCGCCGCTTCGACGTCGTCCTGGACGAGGTCCGCGGCTTCTTCGAGTCCCACGAGCAGGCCGGCACCGTGCCCGGCGGGCTCCACGTCGAGCTCACCGGTGACGACGTCACCGAGATTCTCGGCGGTGGCGAGGACATCGACGAGGGCGCGCTCAGCCGTCGTTACGAGACGCTCGTCGACCCTCGGCTCAACCACCAGCAGTCGCTCGAGATGGCGTTCGCCGTCGCGGAGATGCTGCGGGGCTCCTGAGGGACACCGGACGGGGGGCATGATGAGCACCGCAGGGGCGATCGACGTGCCGCCGGAGCGCAGCCTGCCTCCGGGGCAGCACCTCCTGGCGCAGGCGCCGGTCATGCACTACGGACCGGTGCCCCGTCCGCGGCCCGACCGGTGGGACCTCACGGTCGGGGGGATGACCCGCGAGAACCGCGAGCACCGCTTCTCGCTCGAGGAGGTGCTCGGGCTCCCGCGGCTCGAGGTCGTCGCCGACCTCCACTGCTCCTCGCGGTGGAGCACGCTCGACGAGAGCTGGTCGGGTGTCTCGGCCCGTGCCCTCGTCGAGGCCGCGCCGCCCGCCGACGGCGTGGACGAGGTCCTCGTCTTCGCGGAGTTCGGCTACAGCGCGAGCATCCGGCTCGAGGACCTCATGTCGGCGCGGGCCGTGCTCGCCACCCACCACGCCGGCGAGCCGCTGACCCAGGAGCGCGGTGCGCCGCTGCGGCTGATCCTGCCCCACCTGTACTCGTGGAAGGGCCCGAAGTGGGTCCGCGGGTGGAACTACACCCTCGAGCCCGAGCGCGGCTTCTGGGAATCGCGCGGCTACCACCTGCGCGGTGACGCCTGGCGCGAGGAGCGCTACGGCTACCAGGAGTAGCCCGCGGAGGCACGCAGCGGCGCCCCGCGTGCGACGCACCCCTTCCGCCGAGCGCTGGATCGTGCACGTCGCGTGCAGGATCCAGCGCTCGAGGATGAAGGGGGCGCCGGGGGCTAGCTCACCACTCGCGGTGGGCGGGCAGGATCGTGCCGGGGTTGAGGTTGCGGCCCGGGTCGGTGCCCTGGAAGAGCGCGACCTGGAGGTCGACGCCCGCGGGGGAGATGTCCTCCTCCAGCCAGTGCGCGTGGTCGGTGCCCACCCCGTGGTGGTGGGAGATCGTCCCGCCGTGGTCGACGAACGACTGCTGGATCGCCTTCTTCACCGTCCAGTACTGGCGCAGCTGCTCGTCCATGTCAGAGCTGCTCGCGACGAGGGCGAACGTGAAGTACAGGCACGCACCCGCGTGGTAGCTGTGCGACAGGTGGCACATGATGTACCCGCGGACGCCGAGGGAGTCGAACGCGTCCCGGGCGGCGCGGGTCGTGTGGTGGTAGACCTCCATGATCCGCGACCACGGCATGGCGGTCTCGGAGACGTCGGCGAGGGCGCCGATGTCGAGCAGGAAGTCACGGATGTAGGGCGTGTCGAACTTCTTCTGGTCGTACAGCGCGCCGGGGCCCTTGCCGAGCTTGATCCCGCCGTGCTCGCGCACGATCCTGCCGACGACGGCCTTGTCCGCCTTCACCCGGGCAGCGCCGCCCTCGTAGCCGACGTAGCTGAGGCAGACCTTGTCCATGTCCCAGCCGCGCTTCTCGAGGAAGCCGAACAGCCCGTCCTGGACGATCTTCTTGGTGCCGGTCGAGGCCTTCTGGGTGGAGAAGGAGAAGGCGGTCTCGTTGCCGTCGGAGACGCGGGTGACCGAGGGCTGGGCGTCGGAGACGGAGATCGCGTGCATCGCCTGGATGGCACTGCCCCAGTTCGGGAAGAGGTAGGCGATGATCTCGCGGTTCTCCGGCAGACGGTGGACCTGGACCCACGCCTCGGTGATGACCCCGAGACGACCCTCGGAGCCGATGATCATCTCGCGCACGCTCGGCCCGGAGGAGGTGCTGGGCAGCGGACGCAGGACCACGACCTTGCCGGGCAGGACCACGCGCAGGCCGCGCGTGATGTCGGCGATGTCCCCGTACTTGTCGGACTGCATGCCCGAGGAGCGCGTGGCGATCCAGCCGCCGAGCGTCGAGTGCTTGAAGGAGTCGGGCTGGTGGCCCATCGTCCAGCCGCGCGCGTTGAGCTGCTCCTCGAGGTCCGGTCCGAGGCCGCCGGCCTCGATCCGGGCCAGGCCCGCGTCCTCGTCGACCTCGAGCACGCGGTTGAGGCGGCCGAGGTCGAGGGAGACGATCGGCCGGGTCTCGTCCGCTGACGGGGTGAGCGAGCCGGTGATGTTCGACCCGCCGCCGAAGGGGATGAGCACGGCGTCCGCGGCGACGACGGCGTCGACGACGGCGCGCACCTCGTCCTCGCTGCCCGGGTAGACGACGACGTCGGGCACGCGCGGGAGGTGGCCCGCGCGGATCTTCACGAGGTCGACCAGGCCCTTGCCGTACGTGTGGACGACGCGGTCGAAGTCCTCGGTGACGACGTGGTCCTCGCCGAGCGCACCGCGCAGCTCACCGGCGAGCTCCTCGGGCAGCCGCGGCGCGGGGACGGTGAGGTCCTCGAAGCTCGGGGGCGGGGTGCCGGGCGCGGACAGGTCGATGCCGATCCTGTCGAGGACGAAGGGCGCCATCTTCGGCTTGTTGCTGTGGTCGAACGCGACTCCGTCGACTCCCCAGCCCCACCACTTCTGGTGCGTCACACCCGTCACGAAGCCTCCTCCTGGGACCGGCGACCGTGGCCGTCCCGTCTCGCATCGCCGACGACGTACGGCGTCTGCATGGTCTGCATGGTGCTGATCCGCTGGGCGAGCCGGTCGCTGAACTCGCGCACCGACTCCCCGGCCTGCGGGCGCATCGGGCGCCCGACGAGGATGCGCACGCGCGGGCGGCCCGGCACCGGCCAGAAACGGCCGACGGGCATCGCCTCGTGCGTGCCGATGAGCGCGACCGGCAGGCACGGGACCCCGGTGCTCGTGCTCAGGGCAGCCGCGCCCGGCTTGAACCGGCGCATGACGCCGTCGCGGGAGCGGGTGCCCTCGGGGAACAGGAGGATCGGCAGGCCGCTCTTGAGCAGCCGCTGGGACATGCCCTTCGCCTTGCCGGTGCCCCCGGTGCGTTCGATCGGGTAGGTGTTGAAGAAGAGCGAGGTCATCGCCTTGACCCACCAGCGCGCGTAGAAGTAGTCCGCCGCCGCGCCCACGGTGAGGCGCTTGGTCAGTCGGTAGGGCAGCTGGGAGATGAGGACGCCGGTGTCCAGGTGGCTGCAGTGGTTGGCGACGAGGATGAACGGACCCTTGAGGCCGTCGACGTTGTCGGTGCCCTCGACGGTCGTCGTCGTCACCGCCGAGACGACGGGGCGCAGGAGCATGCGCTGCGCGACGAACCGCAGGCCGCGGTGCCAGCGGGCGTGGTAGCGGCGCAGGCGCGGGGGGTGTTCGGCTGTGGCGTCCTCGCTCACGAGCGTCCTCCTCTGATCACTGCGGTGGCCCGCCGGATGAGCGGGCGCGGGGCGTGGCGCGCGAGGAAGGCGATCGCGCGGAAGCGTCGGGAGGGGATGGTCTTGACCTTGCCGCGCTCGACGTCGGCGAGGGCGTCGGCGACGACCCGGTCGGCCTCGAGCCACAGGGCGTCGGGGATGGCACTCGTGCGGATCCGGGCCCGCTCGTGGAACTCGGTGCGCACCCAGCCCGGCAGGAGCGCCGTCGCCTGGACGCCGGTCCCGGCGAGCTCGAGCGACAGGGACTCCGAGTAGGTCTCCACCCACGACTTGATCGCCGAGTAGGCCCCCATGGGGACGAGCCCGGCGACCGAGGCGACGTTGATGATGGCGCCGTGCCCGCGGGCGACCATCGCCCGCCCGGCCGCGCCGCCGAGGACCATGACCGAGCGGACCATGACCTCCAGGGAGCGGTCGAGCTCGGTGAGGTCGGCGGAGAGCAACGGGGTGTGGACGCCGTGGCCGGCGTTGTTGACGAGGACGTCGACGGGGGAGTCGGCGTCCTCGAGCCGCGCGGCGACGGCGTCGACGTCGTCGCGCGCGGAGAGGTCGGCCGCCAGCGTCTCCACCTCGACACCGTAGCGCCAGCGCAGCTGCTCGGCCGTCTTCTCGAGCCGCTGCTCGTCACGTGCGACGAGGACGACCGCGAGACCGCGAGCGGCCAGCGCCCGGGCGAACTCGAGCCCGAGGCCGGAGGTGCCCCCGGTGACGAGCGCGCGGCCGCGCAGGACCGAGGGCTCGGGAGCTGACAGGGACCGGCGGGTGGTGCTCATCGGCGCACCGCCTCCTTCAGACTACGCAGGACGGGTGTCACCCGGCCCTCGACGGTCGTCGTCCACGAGTGCACGGGCCAGCGCTGAGCGCGAGCGTACCGGTAGAGCTGCGCGTCGGGGTTGACGACGCTCGGGTTGCCGACGACCTCGAGCCACGGCCGGTCGGCGTAGCTGTCCCCATAGGCGTAGGACCCGGTGAGGTCGATGCCCTCGTCGCGCGCGTAGCGGGTCAGCCAGGTCGCGCGCGACTCCCCGACGAGCGGGGAGGTGGCGAGGTGGCCGGTCCAGCGGCCGTCGTCGTCCTTCTCCATCTTCCCGGCGACGACGACGTCGAAGAGCGAGGCGAGCGGCTCGACGAAGACGTCGATCTCGCCCGTGACGAGGACCGTGCGGTGCCCGGCGGCGCGGTGGCGTCGGATCTGGGCGACGGCCTCGTGAAGGACGTCCCGGCGCAGCGACTCCTGGACGCGGTCGGCGATCGCCGCGCGCAGCTCCGCCTCGTGCGTGCCGGCGTAGCGACGCATGAACGTGCGGATGAAGTCACCGCGGTCGCGCTGCTCGGCCTGGAGGTAGCGCGGCCCGAGGGCCACGAGGTTGCCCAGCGCCCGCGGCCAGCGCGAGGGCGGGCGGGTGGCGAGCTCGACCCACAGGTACTGCTCGACGAGCGTCGCGGCGATGACCGTGCGCTGCAGGTCGAAGACGGCGACGACGTCGCTGCGCTGGGGCAGCTCGGCGTCCGTGGGGGCCTTCTCCTTGGGGCGGTCCCCGCGGGTGAGCCCGGGCACGCCGGGGATGTGGATCTCCTGGAGGTAGGTCTTCCAGTCGATCTCGGTGGTGTCGAAGCCGTGCTCCAGGCGCCGCTCGGCGGGCAGGGAGTCGTGCAGCGCGCGGGTGCGCGCGTCGTCGAAGATCACCTCGATCTCGGTGTACGGCTGGTAGAGCGAGGTGAACTTGCGCAGCGTCGTGAGGTCGCGACGCGCCTTGTAGAGCGTGGACATCCACTTGCGGGTGGCCGGCCGGGCGGGCATCTGCGCGAGCGCGCGGTCGGCGACGTCGACGACGCGCTCCCGGCGGCGCAGCGCGCGCTCGACCGCGCCGCGGTGGGGGAAGGACCACGCGGGCACGGACACGTGCGAGCCGCTGGAGTCGCGCATCGGGTTGGCGGAGAAGTACTCGCGCACGTACTCGTAGAGCTTGCCGAAGCGCAGCGGGTTCGTGATGCCCGAGGAGACCTGGTAGTAGGCGGCCTCGCCGGCTGCGGGCGGGACGGCGGCGGCCGCGAGGATCGCGTTGACGACGAAGTCGACGGGGATGACGTCGAGCACGGTGTCGGCCAGCGCCGGGAACTCCGGCAGCAGGCCGCGCCCGTAGGCGGCGATGAGCGGGTCGGCGACCTTGAAGCCGTCGATCCAGCCGGGGAAGGGGTGGCGCAGCGAGGACTCGATGATCGTCGGGCGGACGACCGAGAGGCGGTGGCCGTTGCCCTGCCACAGCTCCTCGGCGACGCGCTCGCCCATGGCCTTGGTGAAGGTGTAGACGTCGGGCCAGCCGAGGGACAGTGCCCGGGTGCGGGCGTGGGAGACGAGCTCGTCGCGCACCCACGCCTCGCGGGCTGCCTCGGCGGCGGCTGCCACGGCGCGCGGACCGGCGCGGCGGTGGTCGACCTCCGCCTGGCGGAGCAGCTCCTGGAGCACCTCGGGGCGGCGTGAGGCGCGCTCGGCCTCCTCCCGCGCGGCGAGCGCGGACCGCAGCTCGGCGCGGTGGTCGACGTCGTGACCGAGGCTGCGCTCCTCGGCCACGCCCTTGCGCAGCCCGGCGACGTAGCTCGTCGAGACGTGGACGACGTGCGGGTCGGTCCCGGTGGCGAGCAGTCGCTCGTAGAGGTTGACCGGGCCGGCGACGTTCGCGGTGAAGGCCTCGTCGATCGGCAGGTCGAAGGAGACGCTCGAGGCGGAGTGGACGACGACGTCGAGGTCCGTGGGCAGCTCGGGGACGTCCTCGAGGTCGCCGGGGATGACGGTGACCCGCTCGGTGAACGCGGCGAGGGCGTTCTCCTCGCCGACCGACTCGCGCCAGCCACGGAAGACGGGCTTGCGCAGCAGCTTCTCCGCCCTGCGCTGGGCGGTGAGGTCCCCGCGGGGTCGGACGAGGATGCTGATCCGCGTCGTGGGGTAGGCGGACAGGAGCTTCTCGACGACGGCCTGTCCGACGAAGCCGGTGGCGCCCGTGACGAGGACGTGCGCGTGCTCCAACGGTGAGTGCATTTGCCGAACTCTAGCGGCCGGCCGCCCTCGACCAGAACATCCCGCGCCGTGCTCAGGCCTCGCGCAGGGTGTAGTCGGGCAGGCCGAGCGCGCGGATCTGCGCGTCGAGCCGGGCGACCTCCTCGCGCCAGGCGGCGCGGTCGGCGGCGTCGTGGGAGGCGGTGAACTCCGCGCGGGTCCCCGTGGTGCGGGCGACCTGCAGGGCGAAGGACTGCGCCCCCGCGTCGCGCACCCGCCGGGCGATCTCGACGGCGTGGCGCGCCGCGGGGGAGCCGGGGGCGATCGTCGTTCGCACCTCGTGGGCGACGCCCGAGGCGACGAGGACGTCGAGGCAGTCCCAGGCGAGGTGGGAGGCGCCGGGCCGGCCCACGACGTCGTCGTAGTCCTCGGGCAGCGCCTTGACGTCCAGGCCGACCCAGTCGACGTCCTCGAGCACGGCCGCGAGCCGGCGGGGGTAGGGGCCGGCCGTGTGGAGCCCGACGGCGAAGCCGAGTTCGCGCACGGCGCGCACGGCGGGCAGGAGCGCGGCCTGCCGCGTCGCCTCACCGCCGGAGAAGACGACGCCGTCGAGCAGGCGCCGACGCCGGTGGAGGAAGGCGAGGACGTCGTCCCACGCCAGCTGCCCGGGGGTGCGTGGCGGGATGAGGCCCGGGTTGTGGCAGTAGGAGCAGTCCCAGGGACAGCCCTGGCAGAACACCGTCGCGACGAGCCGCCCCGGCCAGTCGACCGTGGACAGCGGGGTCATCCCCGCCACCTGGAGGTCGGTGGCCGAGACGGTGGCCCTGGCCGGGGCGGCCGCCGCGACGGACGTCATGCCGGCTGCCCGGCGAGGCGCTCGGCGGTGGGGGAGGACGCGGCGGCGCTCTCGGTGAACATCTCCCGCTCGGCGTACTCGCCCTTCTTGCCGATGTTGAACGAGCTCACCGGCCGGAAGTAGCCCATGACCCGGGTCCACACCTCGCACGCGACCTCCTCGGAGCGCTCCTCGGCGCACTGCGGGCAGGTGAAGTGCTCACCGGAGAGGTAGCCGTGGTTCGGGCAGATGGAGAAGGTCGGGGTGATGGTCACGTAGGGCAGGCGGAAGTTCTCCAGCGCGCGCCGCACGAGCTGCTTGCACGCCTCGGGGGAGGAGACTCGCTCGTTCATGTACAGGTGGAGCACCGTGCCGCCGGTGTACTTCGACTGCAGCTCCTCCTGGCGCTCCAGGGCCTCGAACGGGTCGTCGGTGAAGCCGACGGGGAGCTGGGAGGAGTTCGTGTAGTACGGGTTGGTGTCGGTGCCCGCCTGGATGATGCCGGGGAACCGCTTGCGGTCCTCCTTGGCGAAGCGGTACGTCGTGCCCTCGGCGGGGGTGGCCTCGAGGTTGTACAGGTGGCCGGTGGCCTCCTGGTACTCCACCATCCGGTCGCGGACGTGGTCGAGGATGCGGGCGCACAGGGCGTGGCCGCGGGGGTCGGTGATGTCGTACTCCCCAAGGCTGAAGTTGCGCACCATCTCGTTCATCCCGTTGACGCCGATGGTCGAGAAGTGGTTGTCCAGGGTGCCGAGGTAGCGCTTGGTGAAGGGGAACAGGCCGCCGTCGATGTGCTCCTGGATGACGACCCGCTTGAGCTCCAGGGTGTCCCGGGCGATGTTCATGAGCTCGTCCAGCCGGCGCACGAGGCCGTCCTCGTCGAGCGCGTGGAGGTAGCCGAGGCGGGCCATGTTGACCGTGACGACGCCCAGGGAGCCGGTCTGCTCCGCGGAGCCGAACAGGCCGTTGCCGCGCTTGAGGAGCTCGCGCAGGTCGAGCTGCAGGCGGCAGCACATCGAGCGGATCATGCCCGGGTCGAGGTCGGAGTTGACGAAGTTCTGGAAGTAGGGGAGCCCGTACTTTGCCGTCATCGCGAAGAGGCGCTCGGTGTTCTCCGCCTCCCAGTCGAAGTCCTTGGTGATGTTGTACGTGGGGATGGGGAAGGTGAAGACGCGTCCGTTGGCGTCGCCCTCCGTCATCACCTCCATGTACGCGCGGTTGACCATGTCCATCTCCGCCTGGAGGTCCCCGTAGGCGAAGTCGCACGGCTCGCCGCCGATGAGCGGCACCTGCTCGCGCAGGTCCTCCGGGCAGGTCCAGTCGAAGGTGAGGTTGGTGAACGGGGTCTGCGTACCCCAGCGGGAGGGGACGTTGAGGTTGTAGATGAGCTCCTGCATGCACTGCTTGACCTCGCGGTAGGACATCTCGTCCAGGCGCACGAAGGGGGCCATGTAGGTGTCGAAGGAGCTGAACGCCTGGGCGCCGGCCCACTCGTTCTGCAGGGTGCCGAGGAAGTTGACGATCTGCCCGACGGCGGAGGAGAAGTGCTTGGCGGGGCCGGCGCTGATCGCCCCGGGCACCCCGTTGAAGCCCTCCTCGAGCAGCCGGCGCAGCGACCAGCCGGCGCAGTAGCCGGCGAACATGTCGAGGTCGTGGATGTGGATGTCGCCCTCGCGGTGGGCGGTGCCCGCCTCCGGTGCGTACACGGTGCTCAGCCAGTAGTTGGCCACGACCTTGCCGGTCGTGTTGAGCATCATGCCGCCCAGCGAGTAGCCCTGGTTCGCGTTGGCGTTGACCCGCCAGTCGCTTCGGTCGAGGTACTCCTCGATGGTGGTGACGGGGTCGACGGAAACTCGCGGTGTGCGGGCCTCTGACATGGGTCCTCCCTGGTCCGGTAAGTGGTGCGCACCGACGACGCTAGGGCTGGCAGAGACCTCGAAACACAATCAGTAGGGGCGTGTCGCGGCTCCGACCACAACATGTAGTGGTCAAATGGGACGGGCCGGGACCAACGTCCCGGTCCGCGACAGGGGTCAGACGACGGTGAGGGTGACGGTCGACCCGGGCACGGCCAGCTCGCCGGCGGCGGGGGACATGCTGCGGACCGTGCCGAAGATGCCGCCGAGCACCCGCTCCACCTCGACCACGAAACCGGCCCGCTCGAGCTCCGCGGTGGCCGCGCCGAGCTGGCGCCCCACGAGGTCGGGCAGCGCGACCGGCTGCGGACCGAGGGACACGGTGATGGTGACGTCGTCGCCGCGGTAGAGCTGGACGCCGTCGCCCGGGGACGGGGTCTGGGAGATGACGCGGCCGGCGGGGACGCTCGCGTCGTAGGCCTCCTCGACGACGGCACCGAGGCCGGCGTTGTCGAGGTCGGCGACCGCGGTGTCGGCGTCGGCGCCGACGACGGAGACGAGCTCGACCGGCTCCCGCCCGGCCGACACGACGAGGTCGACCGGCTGGTTGTACGGGATGACCTCCTCCGGCGCCGGGTTCGCGGCCATCACCTGCCCGGCCGGCACCTCGTCGTTCCACGGCGTCTCGACCTGGCCGAGGGTGAGCTGCGCGTCGGCGAGCGCCTGCTCGGCCTGTGCCTGCTCCAGTCCGACGACGGCCGGCACGGGGACCATGAGGATGCCCTCCGAGACCCGCAGGAGGACGGTGCCGTCCTTGCGGACCTGGTCCCCGGGAGCGGGTTCGGCCGCGAACACCTCGCTCTGCGGGGCCGTGTCGTGGTTCTCGCGCTCGACCTCCAGGGCGATGCCCGCCTCGGTGAGCACGCCGACCGCCTCGTCCTCACTGAGGCCGACGACCTCGGGCACGGTGACGTAGGCGCCCGGGCCGGCGGTGAACCACCACCACGACCCGCCGCCGGCGACGCCGAGGACGAGCAGGAGCATGACGAAGGCGAAGCCGCGACGCCGGCGCCGCCTGCGGGCCGGACCACCCGGGTGTGCCTCGGGCTCGGCGACCTCCGGGGGGATCGCGCCGATGGGGAGGGCGACGGTGCCCGCGGCGAGCGCGGTGACGTCGGTGGAGGAGGAGTCGGCGGGCTCGCCGTCCTCCTCCGTGGCCGGGGGGACGTCGGCGCGGCGGGCGAGGGTGGCCTCGTCGAGCACGTCGCGGGTGCGGCGCAGGAGGGTGAGGGCGGCGTCGGCGTCGGCCGGGCGGTCGGCGGCGTCGCGGGCGGTGAGCGCGGCGACGAGCTCGTCGACCTCGGCGGGCAGCCACGGCACCCGGGTCGAGGGCAGCGGGACGCCGTCGTTGACGTGCTGGAACGCGACGCGGATGGGCTGGTCGGCGACGAACGGCTGGGAGCCGGTGACGAGCTCGAACAGGACGACACCGAGGGCGTAGACGTCGGCCCGCGCGTCGGCGGTGCCGGACGTGACGATCTCCGGGGCGAGGTAGGCGACCGTCCCGAGGACGGTGCCCGTCGAGGCGGCCGTCACCTCGGTGACGGCGCGGGCGAGGCCGAAGTCGGTGACCTTGGTGCGCCCGTCGGCCTCGAGGAGGATGTTCTCGGGCTTGACGTCGCGGTGGACGACCCCGGCGCGGTGCGCGCAGGCGAGGGCGTCGAGGACACCGTCGGCGACCTCGAGGGCGCGCCCGAGCGGCAGGGCGCCGTGGCGGCGCAGCTCGGCGCGCAGGTTGTGCCCCTCGACGAGCTCCATCGCGAGGTAGGTCGCCTCGTCGGCGTGGCCCTGGTCGTAGATCGCGACGATGCCCGGGTGGTTGAGCCGGGCGGCGGAACGTGCCTCGCGGCGGAAGCGCGCGACGAAGTCGGCGCTGTCCGCGAGGTGCGGGTGCATGACCTTGAGCGCGACGGTCCGGTCCAGACGCCGGTCCAGCGCCCGGTAGACGGTGGCCATGCCGCCGCGCGCGACGCGCGCGTGCACCTCGTAGCGGCCGTCGACGAGACGGCCGATCAGGGGGTCGCTCACGGTGCCTTGCACGGACGTGAGTCTATGGTCGCGCGGCGGCCGAGCCGCACAGGTCCGCCGGTGCGCCGCCTGCGAGGCCCCTCACTGCTCACGCGAGACCCCTCTGGACGGGAGCTGCTGTGCCGACACGCAACCCCGCTCTCGCGACCAGGTCCGCCGACACGCAGAACCCCGCCGTCACGCAGAACCCCGCTCTCACGCAGAACCCCGCTGTCACGCAGAACCCCGCTGTCACGCAGAACCCCGCTGTCGGCGTGAAGGGGACGGGCACCTCACGCCGAGAGCCGACTTCTGCGCGAGAGCTGGATTCTGCGCGAGAGCGGAGTTCTGGGTGACAGCCGGGTGGGCTCAGAACTGGCGCATGAGGGTGCGGATGCCGGCGACGTAGTTCCGGGTGTCCGGGTACATGCCGTTGCGCTTCACCCCGGCGAGGCCCTGGTAGTAGCCCGCGACCGCCTGGTCGAAGTTGTCGGCCGCCCGCACGAGCTGGCGCAGGATCGCGACGCCCGCGGTGACGTTGTCCTGCGGGTCGAGGAGGTTGAGGCGGCGGCCCACGAGGGTCGAGGCCCACTCGCCCGAGCTCGGGATGACCTGCATGACGCCGACGGCGTTGGCGGGGGAGACCGCACGGGCGTCGAAGCCGGACTCCTGCTGGGCGATGGCGAGGGCGAGGGCGGGGTCGACGCCCATGCGCACGGCCGTCTCACGCACCATGGCGCGCATCTGGTCCCGGGAGGGGACCGACATCGACAGGAGCGTCGCCTTGTTCGTGTTCGCGGCGGAGACGACGTTGCTCGCGTAGGTGCGTCCGAGGAAGGTGTCCCCGACGAGCTGCTGGCTCGATCCGCCACCGGAGGCGGAGGCGCCCGGGATGGTGAGCCGCTGGCCGATCTGGATGAGGCCGGCGTTGCCGAGCCGGTTGGCCGAGGTGATCGCCGCCACGGTGGTGCCGTAGCGCTGGGCGATGCCCGAGACGGTCTCCCCGGAGCGCACGACGTGGGTGCCCGCCGCGCTGCTCGCCGGCGTGCTGCTCACCGGGTTGCTCACCTGGGTGGTGGTCGGGGCGGGAGCCGCGGGCGCCGCGCCGCTGCCCGACACCGTGAGCCGCTGGCCGACGTAGATGAGTCCGGCGTTGCTCAGGCCGTTGGCCGAGACGATGCGGGACACGGTGGTGCCGTAGCGCTTGGCCAGGCCCGAGACGGTGTCGCCCGCCTGGACGACGTGCGTGTGAGCCGTCGTCGTGCTCGCGGGGGCCGCGGGGGCGGAGGGCGCGGGCGCGGCGGCGGCGCCCGGGACCGTGAGCCGCTGGCCGATGATGATGAGGGCCCGGTGGTCCAGGCGGTTCGCCGAGACGATCGCCTCGACGGTCGTGCCGTAGCGCTTGGCGAGGCCGGAGACGGTGTCGCCCGCCGCGACGGTGTGCGTCGTTGCTGCAGAGGCGGGGGTGCGCGTCGGGGCCGCGGCCTGGGCGCCGGTGGGCAGTCGCAGGATCTGGCCGATCTTGATGAGGGCGTCGGAGCGCAGGTTGTTCGCCGCGACGATCGCCGAGACGGTCGTGCCGGTCCGCAGCGCGATGGCGCCCACGGTGTCACCCGGCCGCACCTGGTAGGTGGCGGCGACGCGCTGGGGTGCCGTCGGGACCGTGGCGAGGGCCGTGGCCCCGACGGTCTGGGTCGGGTGCGAGAGCCCTGCGGCCCCCGCCGGGACCGTCATCGCCGCGATCGTGGTCGCCGCGAGCGCGAGGCTGACGCCGGTGCGACCGACGGAGCGGGGCGCTCGGGTGCGGGTGTGAGCCTTCATCGATGTCCTCCGCGCACGGCCCGGCGGCGTGTCGCCCCCGGAAACCATAGTGACTGGTGTTAATGCTGTGACTGGTGTGACACTAGCGCTCATTCGTCGCATGCGTAAAGTGCGGGGTTCGTGGGCACCCGGGAGGGGTCAGTAGGCTGCCGGGATGACGATCGACGACTCCACAGGCATGCGTTGGTACTCCCTGCCCGAGGTGGCTGAGCTCCTCGACGTCCGGCTGCGCGACGTCAGGTCGCTGCTTCGCGACCACACCCTCGCGGGATCCCGGCGTGGGCGGGAGGACGGTCCGTTCCTCGTCCCGGCCGCCTTCATCCTCACCGCGGACGACGGCGCGGCCCAGCCCGGTCCGGTGCCGTCCCTGCGCGGCACGCTCATGCAGCTGCTGGACACCGGGTTCGGGCCCGAGGAGGCGGTCGACTGGCTGCTCACCGAGCAGCCCGAGCTCGGCACGACGCCGATCGAGGCGCTGCGGAGCAAGCGGATCCACGAGGTCCGGCGCGTCGCCCAGACCCGCGCGGTCTAGCGGCGCCCGGCCCCGCCGGGGACCGCCGGGTCAGGCGGACCGGGCGGTGAGCGAGTGGGCCAGCCCGGTGAGGAGCTCCTCGGTGGCGGTCGGCAGCCTGAGGTCCGCGAGGGCCGACAGGCCCTTCTCGAGGTGCTCGTCGATGAGCTCCTGGTGCTCCTCGACGGCCCCGGTGCGCTCGAGGATGTCGCGCAGGTCGGCGACGTCCGCGGTGGTCAGGTCCGCGCGGCCCACGTCGGCCTGGAGGCGGGCGCGCTGCGCGGCGTCGGCGTTGCGCAGGGCGAGGGCGAGGAGCACGGTGCGCTTGCCTTCGCGCAGGTCGTCACCGGCCGGCTTGCCCGTGACCTCGGGCTCCCCGAAGACGCCCAGGACGTCGTCGCGCAGCTGGAAGGCGATCCCGAGCGGCAGGCCGGCGCGGCGCAGCCGCTCGACGTCGTCGTCGTCCGCCCCGGCGAGCGCGGCCCCCAGCGTGAGCGGGTGCTCGACGCTGTAGCGGGCCGACTTGTGCTTGACGACGGTGAGGGCGCGCTCGACGTCGCTCGTCTCGCTCCAGGGCAGCACCTGGGAGCGGACGTCGAGGTACTGCCCGACGGCGACCTCGGTGGTCATGAGGTCCCAGATGGCCCGGGCCCGATCGGTGGCCGGGGCCACGACGTCGCGACGCGCGTGGTCCATCTCGACCGAGGAGACGGAGAGCAGGAGGTCCCCGAGGAGGATCGCGCCCGCCGCGCCGTGCCGCTCCGGGTCGCCCAGCCAGCCCTGGTCGGCGTGCTCGGCGGCCATGCGGCGGTGCACGGCGGGGAGCCCGCGGCGTGTGTGCGAGCCGTCCATGAGGTCGTCATGGGCCAGGGCGGCGCCCTGGAAGAGCTCGAGTGCGCTCCCGGCGAGCACCGGGGCCGAGCCCGCCTCGACCGGGGCGGGGGAGTAGGCGCCCCACCCGGCGGCGCAGAACGCCGCCCGCAGCCGCTTGCCGCCACCGAGCAGCGCCTCGGCGGCCGAGAGGAGCTCCTCGATGCCCTCCAGGCCGTGGAAGGGGACCGTGTGCTCGCGCAGGGCGGTCCGGACCCGGTCGGTGACGAGAGCGGCGAGGCCGGAGGTAGGTGCTGCCATGACGGTCACCCTACGACGAGGCTGCTCCCCAGGAGCGACCCGGCCCGCGCCCGTCCACGGACGTACGGGAGGGCGCCGCGGGCGACCCGGTCGCGGGTGTGCCATGTCCGCATGGACACGCCCCCGCGGATCAGGATCAGCCGGCCCGAGGACCTCCTCGCCCACCTGCCCTACCGGCTGGGCTTCCGGCCACGTGACTCCGTCGTCCTGCTCGGGCTGCGCGGGCGCGGGATGCCCGTCGGCCTCGTCTCGCGCGTCGACCTCCCCGACGTCGCCCACCCCGTGGTCGGCCCGCGCCTCCTGCGCGACATCGACGAGCTCATGGCGGCCGACGGCTCGAGCGACGTCCTCGTCGTCCTCTACAGCGACCTGCCCCGTTCCCGTCTCGCGGCCGACCCCGTCGTGCGCGGGGCGCTCGACCACCTGCGGGGGCTGACCGACTGGGCCGACCCGCCCGGGCCGTGGGTGGTCGGGGCCCGCACCTACGGCTGCTGGGGCGAGCGGGAGGAGTGCGAACCGTCCGAGAGGGACGTCGCCGAGCTGGAGCACAGCCCGGTGGCCGCCACGATGGTCCTCCACGGCGCCACGGTCGCGGCGGACCGGGCCATGCTCGCGGTCCCCCGGGGCACGGACTCGACACGGCGCCGCGCGGCGGGCCGGGCGGCGCGCGACGCCCGGCGCACCCTGGCCGCGGTGCGCGCTCGCAGCGGCGGGGGAGCCGCGGACCCCGGGGCCGCCTTCGGCCGCCCCGGCGCGGTGCCGGCGGCCGGGCAGGAGGAGATGGTCGCGTGGCGCACCGGCGAGTGGAGGCGGTGGCACCGGCTGCTCGTGCTCGCGCGGCAGGAGGCACAGCTGCCCGCGCCGGAGCTCGGGCGGCTCGCCGTCGGCCTCGAGGACCATGCCGTGCGCGACGGTGTGCTGTGCTCGGTGATCCGGCCCGCACCGCCCGAGGTCCCGGGCCCAGGGCTCGTGGCACGCACCCTCGACCTCGCCATGCTCCCCGGTGGGCCACCGCCCGAGCCCGCCCGGCTGGAGGCGGCCGGAACCGTGCTGCGGGCGGTCGTCTCGTGCGTGCCGAGCTCGTCCGCGGCCCTCGCCCTCGGCCTGCTCGCATGGATGGCGTGGTGGTCGGCCGACGGTGCCCGCGCCGACGTCCTGGCCCAGCAGGCACTGCGCGCTCGGCCGGGCACCCGGCTCGCCGAGCTCGTCGTCGACGCGCTCGACGCGCGCCTGGCGCCGGGATGGGTGCACTCGAGCGTCGGCGGCGGTACGGCCGCGGAGGCGCCGATCCGGTAGCGTCCTGTCCGAACCGGGTGGTCGGGTGCCGACCGGAGGATGGAGTGCTTGATGACGATCGTCGTGGGCTACCTCGCCACCCCCGAGGGGGAGGCGGCACTCGCTGCCGGGGTCGCCGAGGCTCGGCTGCGGGACGCGCGTGTCGTCGTCGTCAGGTCGCGGCGTGCGAGGCAGGAGGAGCATGCCGACATCGACGTCGAGCTGGACGGCCTGCGCGACAGGCTCGACGAGGCGGACGTCGCCTACGAGGTCCGGCAGCCCGGGCGCGGTAAGGACGTCGCCGCCGACCTCGTCGACACGGCGGTCGAGACCGTCGCCGACCTCATCGTCATCGGACTTCGGCGTCGGTCCCCGGTGGGCAAGCTCATCCTCGGCTCGAACGCCCAGCGCATCCTCCTCGACGCACCGTGCCCGGTGCTCGCGGTGAAGTCCCCGGCCGCGGGGGACGACGCGCCGTTCTGACCAGGGGAATGACCGGCGCGCCCGCGCCGTTGAGATCGGTGTCAGGTCGCTGAAGGGCGCGCGCGAACGCGAGACCTCCCGAAACGGGCCTTCCGCGTTATAATTGTAAGCACGCGCCGGCCAGGAGCCGGACACCACAATCCCCTCCGAAAGGCCTTCTGTGTCGTCGCATGCCCACAGCACTCCCCGCCGGACGCACGCCGCAGACGCCACGACGGGTCCGCGCAGCACGGCGTCGCTCGAGGACAAGACGAGCACCCGGCCCGCGCGGTCGACCGCCGCGAAGCCGAAGGCCGAGCCCGCCGCGAAGAGGACGGCGCCCGCGAAGGGCGCGGCGGCGAAGACCGTGAAGGAGACCACCACGAGCACCGCGACCAAGCGCACCCCTGCGAAGAAGGCTGCCGCCAGCAAGACCGCCGCGAGCAAGACCGCCGCCAAGAAGACCGAGCTCAAGGCCGTCCCGGACGTCGAGTCCGAGGAGGTCATCGAGGTCGAGGGCGTCGAGGTCGAGACCGAGGCCGCGGCGACCACCACGGGTCCCAAGGAGACCGGTTTCGTCGTGTCGGACGCCGACGACGACGACGCCCCGGTCCAGCAGGTCGTCACCGCCGGCGCGACCGCCGACCCGGTCAAGGACTACCTCAAGCAGATCGGCAAGGTCGCCCTCCTCAACGCCGAGCAGGAGGTCGAGCTCGCCAAGCGGATCGAGGCCGGCCTGTTCGCCGAGGAGAAGCTCGCGAACGAGGGCGACAAGCTCGAGTCCAAGCTCAAGCGCGAGCTGCAGTGGATCGCCAACGACGGCAAGGCGGCCAAGAACCACCTGCTCGAGGCCAACCTGCGCCTCGTCGTCTCGCTGGCCAAGCGCTACACCGGCCGCGGCATGCTGTTCCTCGACCTCATCCAGGAGGGCAACCTCGGGCTCATCCGTGCGGTCGAGAAGTTCGACTACACCAAGGGCTACAAGTTCTCCACGTACGCCACGTGGTGGATCCGCCAGGCCATCACCCGCGCCATGGCCGACCAGGCCCGCACCATCCGCATCCCGGTGCACATGGTCGAGGTCATCAACAAGCTGGCCCGCGTCCAGCGCCAGATGCTCCAGGACCTGGGCCGCGAGCCCACCCCGGAGGAGCTGGCCAAGGAGCTGGACATGACGCCGGAGAAGGTCGTCGAGGTCCAGAAGTACGGCCGCGAGCCCATCTCGCTGCACACCCCGCTCGGCGAGGACGGCGACAGCGAGTTCGGTGACCTCATCGAGGACTCCGAGGCGGTCGTCCCCGCGGACGCGGTGAGCTTCACCCTTCTCCAGGAGCAGCTCCACCAGGTGCTCGACACGCTCTCCGAGCGCGAGGCCGGCGTCGTGTCCATGCGCTTCGGCCTCACCGACGGCCAGCCGAAGACCCTCGACGAGATCGGCAAGGTCTACGGCGTGACCCGCGAGCGGATCCGCCAGATCGAGAGCAAGACGATGTCCAAGCTGCGCCACCCGAGCCGCTCGCAGGTGCTGCGCGACTACCTGGACTGATCGGTCCCACGACGCAGAGAGCGGAGCCGCCCGGCCGGGCGGCTCCGC